>JAJXVQ010000090.1 GCA_021782065.1 Pseudomonadota bacterium | reverse complement strand
CATCGTCTGCCACGCGATGCACCGAGGCGTAAAATACCTGTGTTCTGGTTTCATTTTTTAATTGCTGCAAGCGTGCTTCACGTGCCCCAGCTTTCGCCGGTAAAAAACCTTCAAAAACAAATTGCGCACACGGCATGCCCGCGATGCTCAACGCTGCTATCAATGCCGAAGGACCGGGAATAGTGATAACCGGTAAATGTTGTTCTTGCAGCACGCGCACTAAGGTAAATCCAGGATCACTGATCAAAGGTGTACCTGCATCGCTGACCAAAGCAATGGATTGACCTTCTTTTATTTTCTCAATGATTTTATCTTTTTGCTGCAGTTCATTGTGATCGCGCAACGCCATCAACGGTTTATTGATAGAAAAATGTTGTAGCAATTGGCGCGTATGGCGCGTGTCTTCCGCAGCAATGAGAGCAACACTGCGCAACACCGTCAATGCTCTTAGTGTAATGTCATCTAAATTTCCTATGGGCGTTGCGACTACATATAACCCATTAGGAAACTGTTCTTCATTGCTGGTCATTATCCATTAGCTCCTGCGCCAATAACTCATCTAAGCGCGACATGATATCTTGACATAAACGCGTTGTGCCCTCACCCGTAATAGCAGAAATAGCGTAAATCGGGGTTGCTTCATCCAAGCCTTGTTTCAACTCGGCCAATCGCGCTTCTCGTTCTTCTTCTGGCAATAAATCTATTTTATTCAACACCACCCAACATTCTTTGGCTGCCAATTCTGGATTGTGACTTTCTACTTCATGTCGGATCAATTTTATATTGGCTAAGGGATCACTCCTATCTATAGGCGCTACATCCACTACATGCAATAAAATACGATTGCGCGCTAAATGCCGTAAAAATTTATCGCCCAAGCCAGCACCTTCGGCAGCACCTTCGATTAATCCGGGAATATCTGCTACCACAAAACTTTTTAACTCCCCTACTCGCACGACACCCAAATGCGGATGCAAAGTGGTAAAAGGATAATCGGCCACTTTAGGTGTAGCCGCGGAAATAGCGCGTATCAGACTGGATTTACCGGCATTGGGTAAACCCAATAAGCCTACATCGGCTAATAATTTTAATTCTAAGCGCAATGATCGGCGTTCGCCTGGAGTTCCTGGTGTTGTTTTACGTGGCGCACGATTGACACTGCTTTTAAAACGCGTATTGCCTAAACCGTGAAAACCACCTTGTGCCACCACAACACGTTGGCCTATAGCGACTAAATCGCCTATGCACTCGTCGGTATCGTTATCGTAAGCCATGGTGCCCACGGGGACTAATAAAATTAAATCCTCGCCGCTTTTGCCACTCTTTTGTTCGCCATGGCCGCGCTCGCCCTTAGACGCAAAATGTTTACGCTTATAGCGATAATCCACTAAGGTATTGACGCCACTCGCGGCTTCTAAAATAACGCTGCCACCATCGCCACCATCGCCGCCATCAGGACCGCCTCTAGGGATATATTTTTCACGTCTAAAGCTCATAGAGCCCACACCACCGTCACCGCCCGCAACTTCAATAACGACCTCATCCACAAATTTCATTCTATTTTTTAACCTTTAATTGTAAGCGCTCAACTATCTGCCCTTCTACTACATGTTTTTGTAAAATCTCATCTATATCGGCTTCATTGTGGTAGGTATACCACACGCCTTCGGGATAAATGACCATCACCGGCCCTTCGCTACAGCGGTCCAAACAGCCCGCGCTATTGATACGACAACGACCAGCCCCAGCCTCGCCCATAGCTCTTAGCTTCTTCTTGGCATAGGCACGTAAGGCCTCCGATCCAGAAGCGGCACAACATTGCTCGCCATTTTGGCGAAAATTAGTACACATAAAGACGTGTTCGCGATAGTAAGACACAAAACCCCCTACCTAGCTGCTGTTTTTTCTGATACAATGGCCGCCTTTCAAGTATGGCCAGGGTTGTGGATTCTAGCATAGAACCGCATCAGAATGGTCTATTTGAAGGCAAAAAACCCTGGTCGCGAGGTTTTTTGTTTAATCAACCGTTTATGGAGCTTAAATTATGACCAGTTCAATCGTTATCAACGCAACGCCTAGAGCGGATGTGGGGAAGGGTGCGAGCCGCCGCCTACGTCGCAACAATGGCGTGCCAGCTATCCTGTATGGCGCAAAAAAAGAAGCGCAGTCCTTATTATTGCAACACCATGAAATCATCAAGGCTTTAGAAAATGAACAGATTTATACGCAGCTGTTCAACTTGAACATCGATGGCAAAATGCATTCCGTACGTTTGCGTGATATCCAACGCCACGCCTACAAGCCAAAGATTCTGCACATGGATTTTCAACGCATCACGGGTACAGAACGCCTACACGTTAAGGTCCCACTGCATTTTATCAATGAAGAAAATTCTCCCGCAGTAAAAGAAGGTGCCATTATCGCACATCAAATCAAGGAAGTGGAAATCATCTGCCCAGCATTGCATATTCCTGCTTTCTTGGAAGTGGACTTAAGCAACTTAGCAGTGGATCAAATTATACATTTGTCTGATTTGAAATTGCCTGCGGATGCAGTCATCGTCGCTTTAACCCACGGCGAAAGCCACAATCTACCCATCGCAGCAGCACATATGCCTAGAGTGGTCGTAGAGGAAGTGGAAGAAGTGCCGGTTGTAGAAGAAGCTGCTGCTCCTGAAGGATCTACTGAAGAAGGCGCTGCTGAAGAAGGCAAGAGCGAGTAAAAAATTACACTCGTAGTTTGTAGGGACGGCTCGCGAGCCGCCCCTATGAAGAGGAACCTAAACAATGACCGCCATGCAATACCATCCGATTCAGCTGATTGTAGGGCTAGGCAATCCCGGCCCACAATATGCTGCCACACGGCATAACGCGGGCTTTTGGTTTCTTGAAACCTTAGCCGAAGAATGCGGCTATACCTTACGCAACGATTCTAAATTTCACGGCCTAGTCGCCAATGGCAAAATCCAAGGGTTAGAGTGCTTATTGTTACAGCCCAATACTTTTATGAACCACAGCGGTTTAGCCGTCAGCAGTGTGGCTAACTATTATAAAATCAAAGCAGAAAATATTTTGGTAGCACATGATGAATTGGATTTAATGTGTGGCGAAGTCAAATTAAAATGGGGCGGCGGTCACGCGGGTCACAATGGCTTACGCGATATTGCACAGGCCTTGAAATCACAAAACTTTGCGCGCCTGCGTTTAGGCATAGGCCATCCCGGCCACAAAGACAAAGTTTTAAATTACGTGTTAGGGCAAGCCTCACGCAGTGAACGCGATAAAGTAGACGCAGCCATCGCCAGAACATTATCGATTTTACCCAAAGTATTAAGCGGCGATTGGGAAAACGCGGTACAACAATTACATACAAAAGAGGGTTAGATAGTTATGGGATTTAAATGTGGCATTGTAGGCTTACCTAATGTAGGTAAATCCACTTTATTTAACGCGTTAACGCGCGCGGGCATTGATGCAGCCAATTATCCTTTTTGCACCATCGAACCGAATGTGGGCATAGTGCCATTACCCGATCCACGTTTAGACGCGATTGCAGCCATTATTAAACCGCAAAACATTGTGCCTACCGTCATGGAATTTGTAGACATCGCCGGTTTAGTGAAAGGCGCTGCTACAGGCGAAGGTTTAGGCAATCAATTTCTAGCACATATACGCGAAACCGATGCCATTGCGCATGTGGTGCGTTGTTTTGAAGATGATAATATTATTCATGTATCCGGACGAGTCGATCCTTTGCACGACATCGCTATTATAGACACAGAATTGGCCCTGGCTGACTTAGATACCGTCAATAAAATCCTATTGCGCGTCGCTAAAAATACGCGCAGTGGCAATGCTGAGGCAGTGGCAGAAGCCGCCTTTCTAGAAAAAATAAAAACGCGTTTAAACGATGGTTTAAGTCTACGTTCGCTGTCTTTAAATGAAGATGAAAAGAAATGGCTCTCGACTTATCAACTATTAACCTCTAAGCCTACACTGTATATTGCCAATGTGGCTGAAGATGGCTTCGAAAATAATCCTTTACTAGCTGCTGTGCAAACGCACGCACAAAAAGAAGGCGCTTTGGTAGTGCCTGTGTGTGCAGCTATTGAGGCTGAGCTATTAGAATTAAGCGAAGAAGATAAAGCCGAATTTTTAAGCGCTATGGGTTTGGCCGAAACGGGCTTAAATAGACTTATCACCTGTGGTTATAAATTATTAGGGCTACAAACTTATTTTACTGCGGGCGTTAAAGAAGTCCGTGCTTGGACTATCTGTGTAGGCGATAGTGCTCCTAAGGCTGCTGGTCGCATACACAGCGACTTCGAACGCGGTTTTATCCGCGCCGAAGTCATTGCCTACGACGATTTTATCACCTACAAGGGTGAACAAGGTGCTAAATTAGCGGGTAAGTTGCGCGTAGAAGGTAAAGACTATATAGTACGTGATGGCGATGTGATGCATTTCTTGTTTAATGTGTAATAGGGACAGCAATGGAAAAAACAATCGAACTCTTAGCCCCAATCCAACTCGTAGGCATTACGGCCAGAACCAATAATGCGGCAGAAATGAATTCCGCCATAGGGAAAATTGGCCCTACCCTACAACGTTATTTTCAGAACAACTTAGCCGCAAAGATCAATTCCCGTAAAAAACCTGGCACGACTTATTGCGTCTACACGGATTATGAAAGAGATTGTAATGGCGAT
>JAJXVQ010000089.1 GCA_021782065.1 Pseudomonadota bacterium | reverse complement strand
GTGCTTGTAGCGGTGCGCATTATGACTCGTCGTTTGATGGGGAAAGCGAGTTTCATTCATCTACAAGACATGTCGGGCAAAATACAGTGTTATATTACACAGAACATTATAGGCGAAGAAGCTTATCAGGATTTTAAAAAGTGGGATATAGGCGATATAGTCGGTATAGTCGGTACAGTATTTAAAACCAAAACTGGTGAATTATCCTTGCGCGCCCAGAACATACGGTTATTGACTAAAGCATTACGGCCTTTGCCGGACAAATTTCACGGCTTACAAGAAATAGAAACACGCTATAGACAACGTTATTTAGACTTAATTATGAGTGAAAATACGCGCCGAGTATTTGCTATCCGCAGTCAGACCATCAGTGCCATACGCGACTTCTTAATCCAAAAAGGTTTTTTAGAAGTAGAAACGCCAATGATGCATGTGTTAGCAGGGGGTGCTGCGGCAAAGCCCTTTGTTACGCATCATAATGCCTTAGATATGCAATTGTACTTGCGTATCGCTCCTGAATTATATCTAAAACGGCTGGTAATCGGCGGCATAGAAAAAGTGTTTGAAATCAACCGTAATTTCCGCAACGAAGGCATGTCCGTGCGCCATAATCCTGAATTCACTATGTTAGAGTTTTATCAAGCCTATGCCGATTACAAAGACATGATGGATATTAGCGAGGAAATGTTTCAATTTATCGCACACACTGTTTTAGGGCGTTTTGATTTTGAATATCAAGGACATCATTTTGATTTTTCTAAACCCTTTACGCGTTTAACCATGACCGATTCCATTATAAAATACCATCCTGAATTAACAACAGACAATATTCACGATGTGAAAGCTTTGAAAAAGATATTGAGCGCTTTAAAATTGCCTCATAAAGACAACGACAGTATTGCTAAATTGCAATTGATTCTGTTTGAAGAAACGGTGGAAGAAAAGTTAATCGATCCTACTTTTATCACTGCTTATCCAGCCGAAGTATCGCCTTTGGCTAGACGCAATGCAGAAGATCCAACTATAGTCGATCGCTTTGAGCTGTTTATTGCCGGACGTGAAATTGCCAATGCTTTTTCGGAATTAAATGACCCCGAAGACCAAGCCGCACGCTTTCATCTACAAATGCAAGAAAAAGCACAAGGTGATGAAGAAGCCATGCCTTACGATGAAGATTATATTACTGCTTTGGAATATGGTTTGCCACCAACGGCGGGTGAGGGGATAGGGATTGATCGCTTGGTGATGTTATTAACGAATTCGCCTTCTATACGCGATGTGATTTTGTTCCCACACATGCGCCCTAAGGGGTAATGTTGCTGCGTATATCATTGCTGAAAGCAATCATCCACTAGAGGGTTGTCATCCTCGGAGTACCGAGTACAGGCTCCGATCGGGGATCCAGTTTCAAATCAAGTTTTTCCTGGATCCTCGACTGCGGCCTCGCGGCCGCGTCGAGGATGACAACGTTTTAGTACTGCGTTCGCAGAAAGTATTGCTCTCGCATCTTGAGATAGAATAGGTATATATCGAATGCGAACAGTTGTAATGAGGAAGATAAGAAGAGAGTAGATATTTTGAATTATAAAGGCGGTTCGAAAACCGCCCTTATAAACTTTAGACCAGAGACTATTTGCTCATGCCATTTTGCATCATTTGCATCATAGCTTTTTGGCTATCAGCATCCATAGCATTGTACTTCATCATCATGTGATCCATAGCCATTTTCTTTTCATCTGGAGTCATTTTAGTCCAGTGATCTTTCATCATAGCCATTTTTTCATCAGGTGTTGCTTTTTTCCATTTTTCCATGTCTGCTTTGCAGTCTTTAGCTGAAACATTGTGTTTTTCACAAAATGTTTTGCCAGGACCCATCATGTCGGAATTTTGATCCATAGTTGCAGTAGCTGCAAAAATAGAAGTAGCGCAGAATAGCATGGTCAAGATTAGAGATAGTTTTTTCATTGTAAAGCTCCTTGTTAATGATTCATAACCACCAAAGAAATATTGGTAGTGTCCTCATCCTGAGAACTACTGCGCATTTTTTGTGCAGCACTAGTCCGCAAAATGACCCAACACCATTATAGCCCATAAATCAGAAAAAGTATCAAAAAGCTGATAAATTTCAGCAAAGTGCAGAGATTTTATTTGCGATTGATACAAGTTTGGCCAGTTTTTTGGAGTAGATTGTTTCAATAAAGAAGGATAGAATAGCTGTATATTTTTCGCATTTGATTCTTATGCTTAAAGCCTTCGCTCATCTCGCACCCAGTATATGACATAAGTACGTCATTCCTGCTGCTCGAGAGCTAGTCTTCTCGCCTAAAAATCAACTGCGATGAGTATATCTCATTTTCACAGATATTAAGGATCTTCATATGAAAGTAACGCGCCAATTAAGACAGTATTTAAATGAAAAAAAATTATATACTGCTCCCGGTGTTTTTGATGGCATGTCAGCATTATTAGCCGTACAAGCAGGTTTCCCTTTGCTATACGCTAGCGGAGGCGCTATTGCTAGAGCTGCGGGATACCCTGATTTAGGCTTGTTGAGCATCAGCGAGGTCTGTTATCGCTTGTCGGAAATTATAGATGCCAGCACTGTGCCGGTGATCGCCGATGCAGATACGGGTTATGGCAATGGTTTGAATGTAGCGCGTACGGTGCATACTTTTGAGCGTTTAGGCGTGGCGGGTTTGCATTTAGAAGACCAAGAGTTTCCTAAACGATGCGGACATTTGGAAGGAAAGTCATTAGTCAGTAGCGTCGAAATGGTACATAAGATTAAGGTAGCCAAGGATAGTGTTAGCGATGACGATTTCGTCATTATCGCGCGCACAGATGCCATTGCGGTAGAAGGTTTTGATGCAGCCATAGAAAGGGCACAGCGTTATACCGAAGCAGGCGCCGATATGATTTTTGTAGAAGCACCTACAACGGTGGAGCAAATTCAAAAAATTGGCGAATTGATAAAAGCACCTAAACTCATCAATATGTTTCATGGTGGTAAGACGCCGATGGTGTCAGCCGATAAATTGGCCGCTTGGGGTTATCAAGTGATGATTATCCCTTCTGACCTACAACGTGCCGCCATTTATGCCATGCAACAAACCTTGCAAGCCATCAAAGAAGACGGCCAGAGCGAGCGTTGCCGTGACTTTATGGTAAGTTTCAACGATCGCGAAGAGATTATAGGCACGAAGCGTTATTTGGAAATAGATAAAATGTAATGCAACCTTCCCATCCGCCCCCTTACGGTCGCGGCTCAGTTTTCTTTTTTCTTTTTCTGTGCATGCTATTCAACCATTCCACAAACAGAGAGAAGCTGATAGCAAAGTAAATATAGCCGCGCGGAATATGATAGTGTACGCTATCAGCTATCAGCATAGTACCGATTAGGATTAAAAAACTGAATGCTAGGATTTTAATGGTAGGGTATTTCTGAATAAAGCGGCTCATCACTTCACTGGCACCAATCATGATGATGATAGCAATGGTAATACTGGTTGCCATGATCCAAAACCGCTGTGTTAAACCTATGGCGGTAATGACGCTATCTAAAGAAAAAACAATGTCTAAAATACCGATTTGAAGAATAACCGACCAGAAACGTTTGGGTTTAGCAGTGTGTTCGGGTTCAATGGCCATATCCATTTCATGGTGTATTTCTTGAGTCGCTTTAAAAATTAAAAACAAACCACCACAAAATAAAAAGATATCGCGTATAGACACGGCGAAATCAGCAATACTAAATAAAGGTACCGTTAAGCGCGATAGCCAAATAGCAGAAGCCAGTAAGATTAAACGGGTTACCCAGGCTAGGCACAAGCCAAATTGCCGTGCGCGACGTTGTTTTTCTGCGGGTAAGCGTGCCGACATAATACTGATAAACACCAAGTTATCGACGCCTAGAACGATTTCTAATATGGTTAAAGTAAATAAACTAAAAGCAATCTCTAACATGGTAAGTCCTATCTCTTTGTAATACTCCGCTCCCTGACGGTCGCGGTTCGGTTATAAACGAAATTAACCCTTAATATCTTGCATGACCCCATGCGGGACATGTGCAGTGGTGACATGCTGTTGTGTGCTATTGCAATGACGCAATTGATCGTCGAAAAAGATATCAGCATCGAAGGCTTTTAGAAATTCGCTTTTATCTAAACCACCTAAAAATAAGGCTTCGTCGGTACGGATATTCCAAGTGCGCAGGGTATGGATCACGCGTTCATGCGCAGGCGCATCTCTAGCGGTTACCAAGGCCGTGCGTATAGGACAGGTATCGGCAGGAAATAATTGCTGTATGCCGTGTAAAGCACGTAAAAAGTCTTGAAAAGGGCCGGGCTGTAATGGCGTTTTAGCCGCTTTACTTTCACTGGCCTTAAATGCATCTAAGCCTTCATTTTGAAAAACCCTTTCCGCTTCATCGGAAAATAACACCGCATCGCCGTCAAAAGCTATTTTTAAAGGGCCTTCATCGTGATGATTACTTTTTGCAGGTAATAGAGTAGCCGCAGCACAATGGGCATTTAGGGCTTGTTGTACGTCCTGATGGTTCGTGGACAAAAATAAGTGGGCGCCAAAAGCTGCGATATAGCGATAAGGGCTCTCTCCATTGGTAAAGGCTGCGCGAGTAATATTTAAGTTATAGGCTTTGATGCTGTTAAAAATACGTAAGCCCGTATCTGCGCTGTTTCTAGACAATAGAATAACTTCAACCAAGGGCTCGTTGGTCTGTGGGTTGTGTAAATTCAATAATTTTTTGACCAAAGAAAAAGCAGGTCCATGCTCTAGGA
>JAJXVQ010000088.1 GCA_021782065.1 Pseudomonadota bacterium | reverse complement strand
ATTTTTTGGTCAACTTAGTGAGTGGCTTGGCTGCTTACTGTCTTAAACCAAGAAAACCAGCCATAAAAATGCGTTGCTTAGATGACCACAAAAATGCTCTTATCCCGAGCTGAGGTTAACCTAGCTATTTTTGAAGAATATCAAATTCGACGAGTATATGATGAAAAAACGGAAACATGGTTTTTTTCAGTAATTGATATTGTGCAAGTTTTAACCGAAAAATCTGATTACCAAACAGCCAGAAAGTATTGGAATAAACTAAAAGAGCGCTTAAAAAAGGAAGGAACATTATGAATCATCAAAATCTATCTATCCCCTCACGTTGCCCTTGGTGTGGCGACGATCCTTTATACATACGCTACCACGACGAGGAATGGGGTCGGCCTTTATACGATGAACACCTTTTATTCGAATTTTTGATTTTGGAAAGCTTTCAAGCAGGTTTGAGTTGGCGTACTATTTTGCATAAGCGCGAGGCCTTTCGCGCTGCCTTCGATGATTTTTCTGTGGATAAAATCGCTGTTTACGATGAAGTTAAAATTCAATCCTTATTGGCCGATAGTGGCATCATACGCAATCAACGTAAAATATTGGCTACCATCAACAATGCACGTGCCTATTTGCAATTGCAGCAACAAAGCTCTTTTGCGGAATGGTTATGGTCACATTGTGATGGAAAATCACAGCGTAATCAGTGGCAACACGTCACAGAAATTCCAGTGTACACACCGCTTGCCGAAACATTAGCGCTCAATTTAAAAAAAGCAGGCTTTCAGTTTCTAGGCCCTACTACCGTCTATGCATTTATGCAAGCTACCGGCATGGTAAACGATCACCTAGTGAGTTGTGATTGGCATTAGTCCTTTTTATTCGCGACCAAAGCCTTATATTCAGGCGAATCGGGGTAATTATAAGCTAACACTTGCAGTGCTTTATTGGCTGGTTCTTCTAGATCTAACTGTCTATAAGACTTAACCATCAATGCTAAAGCAGGAATAACGGCCGGAGCTTGCTGATAATCTTTCACTACGTCATTAGCGCGATTCGCAGCAGCAACATAAGCACGGCGATCATAATAGAATTGAGCAATATTCAGCTCAGATCGCGCTAAGGTATTGCGTAAATAGATCATGCGACTGCGCGCCGCTGGCGTATAAGGGCTATCGGGATAACCTACCACCAATTGATTGAAATCGTTAAATGCTTCTTTGGCTGAGCCTAAATCGCGGGTAGAAATATCCAGATTGACTATACCCGAACCTAAACCGCGATTAACCGTGGTGTTGGCTATGCCCTTCATATAGTAAGCATAATCCACATGCGGACTGCGTGGGTATAGATGAATAAAGCGATCTGCAGCTGCTGCCGACATAGCGTAATCGTTTGTTTTGTAATAAGCATAAATGATGTTGAGCTGAGATTGCTCTTCATAAGGGCTGAAAGGATACAAGGCATCTAAGCCTTCAAAGCGATCTACGGCATCTTGGTAGCTGCCTTTTGCCAAAGAAGCCTCGCCGCCATTAAAAATAGTCTCAGCTGACTGGCCTTTATAAATATCGGCTGGCGTTTTCACATCTTCCGAGCACGCGGCGAGGAAGAGCACTGCTAATGCTAAAATAAGCCATTTTTGTTTTTTCATTATCAATCCTTAGTTACTGCGGTTGCGCGGTTACAATAGTCACCCGCCAAAGCGCATTATACGAAAATTTGAGTCAAAAAGCAGGTTTAAAGCCAGCTAAAGCGAACTATTTATCTCAGATCTGCATACAGAATATACTTATTGTTCGCTTTTGCTTGCAATCTCTCGCCAATACCGCCAAAATCGGCCCTATATAAAAATCAGATACACCATCATGCCTAAAACAGAGCCAAATGCCCCTTTATCCGCCGTCGTCCCCATAGAATGGGCGGGCTATAGACTAGATCGAGCCGCAGCCTTGTTATTCGACCAATTCTCCCGCAGTTTACTGCAAAAGTGGATAAAGTTAGAACAATTGTTGTGCGATGGGCATGCTTTAAAAGGCAAGGAGTTGTTAAATGGGGGGGAATGCCTCAGTTTGAACCCAACCACCTTAGTGGAAACCACCGCCAAAGCAGAAGCCATAGATCTTAACATTCTATATGAAGACGGTAGCATTTTAGTCCTCAACAAACCAGTCGGTTTAATAGTACACCCAGGAGCGGGAAACCCTGATCACACCTTAGTGAATGCATTGCTACACCATTGCCCCTCCTTAAGCACCTTGCCGCGCGCAGGATTAGTGCATCGTTTGGATAAAGACACCAGCGGCTTGTTGGTCATTGCCAAGACTCTGAGCGCGCACACGCATTTAATACGACAAATGCAAAAGCGCTTGGTTAAACGCGAGTATTTGGCCTTATGTCAGGGCATGATCACTGCGGGCGGCACTATAGATGCGCCTATAGGACGACATCCACAAGCGCGTACACGCATGGCGGTAACAGACGGCGGACGTGAAGCAATTACACATTATCGTGTATTAGAACGTTTTCGTGCACATACTCTATTACGGGTGCAATTAGAAACGGGACGCACACACCAAATTCGCGTGCATATGGCACATATTCATCATCCCATTGTAGGCGATGCTACTTATGGCGGTCGCCCTAAATTTCCGCGTCAGGCCGATATCGCTTTGGTAGAAGCTCTACAAAATTTTCATCGCCAGGCTTTGCATGCAGCGCAGCTGGCTTTAACACATCCTGTTAGCGATGAAACACTGTCTTGGACGGCGCCGTGTCCCGAGGATATGCTGGATTTGATTCGTTTATTGCAAGACGATGTTAAAAGTGCTGCTGCGTCTAAAAAATAAGGTAACTAAAAAACAAAGGACGGAAAAACTGCCCTTACATCCTTGAAATGGTCTTGTGCTTAATCCTTAAGCGAGTCAATCATCCTTTACTACACATGGTCGATCGGCAGGAGTTTTAGCCTGCAACTTTTTGAATAATCTCTAGGTTATAAATGCGAATTCTGGATAAGGAATTTTTAGGCTTAATATACAGAAACGAGGCTAAAAAGTCCCGTAAATCCTATAAAATTGCCTAAGATCCTTATTTTAACGGCTATTTTTATTATAAAAATGACCAAAACTGGAGCTTTTTACTGGGGAAATCCTTATCCAGAATTCGCGTTATAAATAATGAGTAAGCTTCATCCCACCCTGCCATAAGCCTTTTGGTTTTAATAACGTTCTTAAGGCTCTTCTCAGAGAAGACTCTTGGTATGAGCCACATTTTTTTTATGGTATTATGCCTGGATTATATTATTAAGGGGTTTACTATGTCCTTGGATGCCATACGCAGCCATGTTAGTGACGATATGGAGCGTGTCAACCGCTTGATTTTGTCTAAATTAGCAGCAGACATCCCCCTGATAGATACCCTAAGCCAGCACATCGTTGCCAGTGGTGGCAAGCGCATACGGCCTATGTTGTTGCTATTAACCGCAAAAGCCCTGAACTATCAAGGCGATAGCCATATACTCTTGGCGGCCATCATAGAATTCATCCATACGGCAACCTTGCTACATGACGATGTGGTAGACGATTCCTCCTTACGCCGCGGTCAAAGCACCGCCAACAGCATTTGGGGCAACGAAGCGAGCGTGCTCGTAGGTGATTTTCTATTTTCGCGCGCGTTTCAGTTAATGGCCGAGGTGAATAGCTTACGGGTCATCTCCATCCTCTCTACTGCGTCTAATACCATCGCCAAGGGTGAGGTATTACAGCTCATCAATCGTCACGATACAGCCACCGACGAGGCGCGTTATTTTGACGTTATTTCGGCTAAAACGGCTAAATTATTCTCCGCAGCCACTCAATTGGCGGCGGTTATCACCCATCAATCCGCAGAAATAGAACAACAGATGGCAGCCTTTGGTCATCATTTAGGGTTAGCCTTTCAATTGGTGGATGATGCACTGGATTATCAAGGTGATGCCAGCGAAATGGGTAAAAACATAGGCGACGATCTCGCCGAAGGCAAGCCTACCCTGCCATTGATCTACACGCTGGCCGTGGGCAATGAAGCCGAAAAAGCCTTGGTTCAGCAGGCCATAGAATCCGACGGCAGCGCTTGTTTGCCCGAAATTCAGCAAGCCTTAGCGCGCAATAAAGCCATAGAATATACACAACAATGCGCGCACGCCGAAGTTCAACTTGCTTGCAAGTCGTTAGAAGGGCTAGCCGATTCACCCTACAAAGCTGCGCTACATGCTCTAGCCGACTTTACTGTATCACGTTGTAATTGAAAGAAAGTTTCAGTATACTTCCGCCAGCGGGGTGTAGCTCAGTTTGGTAGAGCACTGCCTTCGGGAGGCAGGGGCCGTAGGTTCAAATCCTATCACCCCGATTCAGCAAACTCTAGGACAAAGCCTAAATACTGCGTTAACAATTCGCTCCTAATCCCCTCGCTGCCGCTGCGCGCGTCTTTCGCGCAGGGTCTTTAAGGTTAATACCGGGCCGGATATGGCATAGGTTAGGAAAGCCAAAAATAGAACTAGCATCGGGGCAAGAGCAATACCGACGAAGATCAAGACGACAGCAATAATGGTCACAAAAGGAACGCGATCCTTGAAAGGGCTTTCTTTGAAAGAATAGTAGCGTATATTGCTGACCATCAGCACACCCAAAACCATTAAAAGAGCACCCATGATGACGGCCAAGACTATCGCCGGGAAGGGCTGGTAATAAGAACTAAGGCCTATGGCACCGGCAACCACCGCTGCAGCAGCCGGGCAAGGTATGCCCTGAAAATAGCGTTTATCCACATACATCACTTGTGTATTAA
>JAJXVQ010000087.1 GCA_021782065.1 Pseudomonadota bacterium | reverse complement strand
TACTTGCTGGTGTATACGCCCTGCTAAAAATGCTGGAGTATCATCATAACGCCAAATAATACATTCACATTCTTTTAGAATATCCGCATTTAAAAAATTAAGATGTAAGGTATTGGTTAAAATATTAATGGGGATTTCTGCATTAATGTCACGGATCCGTTCTAGGAAACCCGCCATATCCCGTTCTTGTGTTTCTTCAGGAAAGCACTCTAAATTAACGATAATACCGCCTAGATCTCGTTTGGCTTTGAGTAGTGCCAACACATCGTTGGCATCTTCATAGTGTAAAACAGCGAGCCCTTCGTTCTCAAAGGCTTGCATTAATTCAGGGCTAGCATAAGTTAGGCCTCTGTGCGCTTGATTGGCCACATCGAGTAGAACAATAGGAAATAGTTTTAAATTAACATTGATCATGCTGTTAGCCTTCTTTTATTCCACAACACCCAGCTGTATGAAGGAATGCCTAATAATAGCACAATTAGACCCCAGAAGACTATCTTATTACCTTCGCCTAAGATAGCCCAAAAAATGTAGCCCATCACGGCGATGCTCATAAGCGTTTCTAATTTATGGTATTTATTCGTTTTAACCGTTTCATCTTGAAGAAAAATACTTAAAGCCACTGCCGAATAAAGATACGGTAATAAGGTTAAAAAAACAGCTACCGAGGCAATAATCTGGAATTGTTTACCTAGACTAGTCGAGTGTGTTAATAACAGTAAAACCGTCATCAATATGCTAATGACAATTAAACCTTTAGCAGGCACATCATGGCGATTAACCTTAGCAAACACATTGGGGAATAATTTATCGTCAGCAGCCGCTTTTGCAGACCCCCCTACCAATAAAATCCAACCTCCCAAAGATCCCAGGCATGCTACAACCGCACAAACACTGACGATACGCCCTGCGCCTTCTCCTAAAGTCATGGTTGCTACTAATGAAAATGGTGCCGAAGAATGCGCCAATAAGGTATTGGGAACAATTCCCATAATTGCAGCCGAGCTTAGGCAATAGACTATGGCCGCAATCAAGGTCCCTGCTGTGGTGGCTATAGGCACATCCCTTTTAGGATTGCTAGACATGCCCGCACAGACTGCTGCTGATTCCACGCCTATAAAGGCCCACAAGGTTAAAGCTGCAGAATGGCTAATGGCCCAGAAATCACTGTGTGTACTCACATTGTAAGCACTCATAAAAGTGGTTCGGTCAAACCAAAACCAACCCAACGCTGCCGTACCGATTAAAGGAAGAAACATCACGCAGCTGGTAAAAGAAATAAGTCTGCCTAATGTTCTAGCGCCAAAGAAATTAATGATGGTAAAAAACCAAATAGCGCCAATGCTGGCAAAAACGCTAGGCCAGCCATGTGATAGCGCGGGAAAAAAGAAACCCAAATACCCCACGCCCGCTATGGCAATACCCACATTCCCAACCCAATTGGCTAGCCAGTAGATGTACACGGTTTGAAAGCCTAAATAATCACCAAATGCACCTTTGGCATATGCGTAAGGTCCACCGGCCTTAGGCAAACGCAACGCTAAACGCGCAAACAGCCAAGCCAGAGCCAAAGCACCTACCGTGGTTATCAGCCAGCCTATGGTACTAATACTACCCACATTCGCTAAGCTAGCCGGTAATAAAAAAACACCCGATCCCATCATATTGCTCGCTACCAATGCAGTTAACATGATAGGTCCCATCGTATTGTTTTTTTTAAGTTCCATGATATGCTCTTAAGATTTCTTTTCTAGAGTATCGCCCTAATAACATTCTGTGCGCGGGGTCAACCCAAAATTTATTTTGCAGTGCCTCTCGCCCCAATAACATTCTAAACTTCATCAAATCTCGATTAGACAAAGTTAATTCTATAGGATAAGATAAAAGACCTAAAGTCAACTCAGCCATAATCACATAACGGTTTTCTGTATGCCCAGTAGAACTCATTACTTCACGTTCATCAATGACCTTTGCTTGACACTTTTGAATGATTTTATGGCTGCCTTGTAGAGGATGAATTTCAAACTCGACCCATTTTTCTTTGTGCTGTGTAAATGGTGTTATATTGAATGCGTGTAAAGCAGATGTTTTAGCGCCGGTATCAATTTTTGCTTTAATATAGGGTATATTGAGCAAAGGCAATCCACACCATTCCTGCCATCCCAACAATAATTTCTTAACCACCCTAGCCATGATACGGCTTATCCGGATGCAATGGTTTGGCATTTTTTTCAATGTGTTGGTAGATCATGCCCGCCACATTTTTACTGGTAGAAGTTTCAATGCCTTCCAGCCCAGGAGAAGCATTAACCTCCAATACTAAAGGCCCTCGTTTAGAACGAAGTATATCCACACCTGCTAAATTCAAACCTATAATTTTACTCGCTTTCAGCGCAGTTTCTTTCTCAGCTGCGTCTAATTGAATAGCTTGCGCGCTGCCTCCCTGATGCACATTGGCACGAAATTCTCCACTTTGCGCTTTGCGTAACATGCTGGCAACCACCTTATTGCCGATAACCAAACACCTCAAGTCTTCACCGTTGGCCTCAGAAATAAATTCTTGCACAATGATATTGGCATTTAATCCCATCAAAGTTTGCATCACGCTAGATGCAGCTGCATAGGACTCTGCCAGCACAACACCCACACCTTGGGTGCCTTCTAATAGTTTGATCACCACAGGCGGCCCACCTACCATTTTTATCAATGTACTGATATCTCTAGATTGATGTGCAAAACCAGTAATCGGCATGCCGATGCCCTTTCTGCAAAGCAATTGCAAAGATCGTAATTTATCGCGCGCACGGGTGATGGACAAAGCTGAATTGATGCAATACATCCCTTTTGTTTCTAGCTGCCGTACAATAGCCGTGCCATAGAAAGTACGCTTAGCGCTGATGCGGGGAATAATAGCATCAAAATTTTTTAACTTCTCGCCTTTGTAGTAAACATGGGCGCCTGAGGGTGTGATGTTAACATAACACGATAGGTAGTCAACTACCGTAATTCGGTGACCTCTTTTTTCACCTTCTTCTATTAAACGACGTGTCGAATACAATTCGTCGTTCAGTGACAAAATGGCGATATTCATACTCTTTTTGGATGTCATAATACTCACTTATTTTAAAATTAAGGCTAATAATAGATAAGATAGGATGATAGAAGTCTCTACATTTCGTCTTAACCCAAGCAGCCTTATCCTATTTTTTAACCATGAAACGCTTTATAAACGTCAATAATGCATTCAGCCCCATAGCCTCCCCTCCCTGCGGACGGCCCGGTTGGTTATTAAGATTATACGCCATTAGGTCTATATGTATCCATGGGGTGGTTTGAGGTGCAAATTGTTGTAAAAAGAGCGCGGCGACAATCGCTCCCGCGTAGCCACCGGCGCCGATGCTACTGATATCGGCAACCGAACTTTTGAGGTAATCTTTATAAGGGGCATGCAAAGGCAAGGGCCATAAGCATTCTCCCGTTTCATCGCTAGCAATCATCATTTCTGCTTGCAATTGGCGATCGCTACAGAAAAATACAGGAATATCAGGCCCTAAGGCCACACGCGCCGCACCTGTTAAAGTAGCAAAATCGATTACTAAATGCGCTTCATCGGCAGCGGCCGCCAACAAAGCATCCGCCAAAATAAGACGCCCTTCCGCATCAGTATTCCCTATTTCAACCGACAATCCATTACGTGTGACATATACATCGCCCGGCTTATAGGCATTACCGCTGATCACATTTTCAACCGCGGGAATTAAGATGCGTAATTGTATGGGTAATTGTTGTAATAAGATCATTTGCGCTAAACCCAAAACATGTGCAGCACCGCCCATATCTTTTTTCATCAAAAACATATTATCGGCAGATTTAATATCTAAACCACCTGTATCAAAACACACTCCTTTGCCGATTAAAATTAATAAAGGATCTTGTGGTTTACCCAAGCGCATATCGATTAACCGGGGTTCACGGTCGCTGCCTCTACCTACGGCATGCGTCAGTGCATAGCCTTGTGCCAATAAATCGGCACCGATAATTTCTTCCATGGTTCCAGAAAAACGGTTGCAAAAGTCGCGGCAATAAGCGGCTAATTCTGCAGGACCTAAATCTTCTGCTGGCGTATTGATTAAATCCCGAACCAGCGCAATACTTTCTACCCACTGTACTGCTAGGCGATTACTTTCTTGAATAGTCAAACAAGGCTTTTCTTTTATATTTAAGGTACGGTACCGGCTGAATTGGTAGTGCGCCAATCCCCAGCTAATAGCTAACTGACACAACGCTGCGGCACTTAAGCCATCTTGTAAAAAAACATAATCGTTCACGGGCAATTGCGTGGCCATAGCGGCACCACTCAATCGTTTTTCAGGAGCATCACAAATGAGTAATATTTCTGTAACCAGTCCTTCTTCATTCGTAATGTAGGTCCACTTCTCATTCTCAGCCATAAAACGGCTGCTCAACAACCATTTTTGTGTGTGCGTACCCTGCTCTTTTAACCAGCCTTCATAGGCCGCTGCAGTTAATACGCGTATGGGTGTTGCCTCTACATTATTTTCATACAATTTAAATATTGACATTTAGCAAGAACCACACAAGGCTTCTAAAGCGGGCACATAGGTTTTATATAAAGCTTCAGCAACCGCTTTATAGGTTATATGGCCCTGGTACACATTCAGACCATTCAATAAATGGGGATCTTCTAACAAGGCTTGTTTCACACCTTTGTTTGCTAACTCCAATACAAAAGGCAAAGTTGCATTGTTCAAAGCAAAAGCAGCGGTACGCGGCACCGCACCCGGCATATTGGCTACACAATAATGAATGATGCCTTCTTCTTCATAGGTAGGTTCTGCGTGTGTAGTGGGTCGGCTGGTTTCAAAGCAACCGAATTGATTGATAGC
>JAJXVQ010000086.1 GCA_021782065.1 Pseudomonadota bacterium | reverse complement strand
AAGGGGAGGGTTAACCCCTCCCCTATTCGCTACACTAACACCGCATAAAATGTATCACTAATATTATAAATATAATATTCTGCCGCGTTATCGCCGTTTATAACCTCAACCTTTCCGCAATACCAAGCGCCAGCCGGAACGTGACTCATATCAGCTTTTAGTTGACACCTTCCAACCCCCGGAATAATAATCACTAATTCCTTTTTCACCCACTAACTCCCTTTCTAAATGTTGTCTTTCGCTTCTTGAAGCGAACCGCAATCATCAAATTCAGGATACCTGAACCCCTCCCCCATTGACCATTCATCCTTAGTAAACACTTGATACTTATTTTCGGCGGCTATAAACGCAATGACCATACCTTTATGAGTGGCAACCTTTTGGGGAATAGAATCACGTTTAGCCTGACGTTTGGCAAGAATTTCAACACAACTTAACTTCTTAGTCATAATCCAAACCCCTTTCAATTGGGAGGGGGTTAACCCCTCCCCGTTGTATTAGTTTAATGCTATAAGTAAATCCCTAAGAGCGTCATTTTTAGCCATATATTGAAAATATTTCATTGCTAAATGAGCCGCTTTGTCTTGGTCATGCTTATTCACTAAATCATCATTTTGTAATTGTTGCATACAAGAATTAACAGAACACCAAGCATGCATGTTATATTTTCTGGATAGGTCTTGTAAATCTCTAAGACATTGATTAGCTTTTTCAATTCCTTCGGTAATTTGGATATTCCAAACCTTCAACGCTTCTTTTTCTTTACTTGTCATCCCACAAAACTCCTTTATTCGTTTAATTCCATACCTAAGTATAGCACGTTATCAATTAGATAACAACCCCTTTTTATCAGTTAGATAAAGAAAAAAGAGTGCCTTAACGCACTCTTTTTATCTTATATCTTTTCCTAACCTTTGGTGTTTCTTCCTCCACTTCCCCACCTATCCACGCCAAAAACACGGGAATAAAAATAATAAAAATTGCCGACCAACTCACCATTATTTCAACCCCTCCCCTCCTATCCTTATCATATTGCTGAACGTCCACCCTTAGACCTGAATTTTTCCTTCTATTATATACACCAAATTTCACCCATTTCCAATATTCCATCTTCTTCCTTCTCTTTCATTTTCTGTAATTTGACAAAAGAGGAAAGTTTTTCTTGACGGTTCGACAATGTACGTGCTATACTAAGGATGTTCCAATAAACAAGCGGCACACGCCGAAAGGGGGAAACATGGCAAAGATAGTCATAGAGGTCAGTGAGCAAGCAAAGCAGGATTTCGTTGAAGTGGTTGCCGCGTTAGGTTTTAAAACGCAAAAAGAGTGGTTGCTTGCAAAAACTGAGGAAGGTAAAAAGACCATCGAAACGACATTGGAGGGGGAAAACCATTGTCAAACACACCCGTAAACTTTGATGAAACCGTTGAAGCAACGCTTCAAGAAGAAACAACCAACCTTGTTAAGTGCCACATCGTTAACCTTGCAGACCATTATTTAGACGTTGACAAATCCTTGTCGAATAACTCAAAAGAGCTTATCACTACGACCTTAGAGAAAGAAATTCATAACACCGCAAACGCCGTTGCCGCTCTTTTTAAAGCTAACATCATTACCATGCGTCAGTGTTTAGCTTGCATGGTACGGCTTGCGGAAGTCAAGTCCGATTATCTAAAATTGTAATGATTAAAGATGTAAACGGAATCAATACCAACACCGAAGATGGGCGTTTAGCGCTGGCACTTCTCGCCATACTAACAACGGATTGTATGCCATTTTTAACACCGGATTATGTCATTAAGAAAGCTAACAAACTTATACCAACAATGTTTAAAACTAAAACGAAAGAAGGAATTAAACTATGAAAAAATACACAACTAAACTTGCTACCTATACCGGGGAAGAACTGAAATTAGCCGTAACGGTTGAAGGTGTTGATTATCCTGCCGGGTCAACCTTAATGACCAATGTTGAAAACCCTAGCGAACAATTTATCGTTACCCCTGACCAAGTAGCGGCAGACTTCGACGAAGTGAAACCGCGCACCCGTTCAGCCGCCACACCCCCTATTCAAACCCCTTCCACTGACACCCCTTCCACCCCGGTGAAGTAATATGGGCGCACCTACACCAGCGCAAGTTAAAGCGGCTAACGCAACGTTAGCCGCCGCGAAAAAAGCCAAAGACGCCGCCGCCAAAGTCAAAGCAGACGCGGCGAAGAAGAAAGCGGCAGACGCGGCGAAAGCGAAAGACATAGCCAACGCGCGCGCCACCCTAAAGAAACACGGGGTAAAATAGATGTTCGCCGTACACGCCATACCCTTCAACGCACTCAACGACAAACCCAAACTAACCCAACGTCAAGCGGTTTCTAAGTGTCTAACCTGTATCCATGTTTATCTACCTAAAGACCACGCAATTTGTAACACTTGCGCCACCAGAAAGGCGCTCAACGACATACGAAACGGTGTGAAAATCCATGTGTAAGTGTTCCCGGTGTCCAGACCTATCCAAGTGTAAAGGCGCTTTCGCTATAGAAACATGTTGCGGCTGTGAACAAATTTATGAACTAGAACCAATTTGTAATTTAAGAGGGGGAAAAAATTAATATGGCAAGAAAAATCGTTCGTGATACTAAAAACTTCGAGAAATTTGACCACGTGGGCGCTTCTGTTGAAGGTAAAGTGACCAAAGAATTTGTATCTCCTACTCGTTATGGTGATCAGGATTGCATTGAAATTGCACCAACCAACGGCGGTGAACCTGTTTGCGTGGGGTTAGGTTCTAACCTTCACTTCTACAAAGAATTTTTAACCGTGGGCAAAAACGTTCGTATTGAATACATGGGCAAAGAGAAAAACCCCAACACGGGCAACGCGTACAAAGTGTTCGACGTGTATGACTTAGATGCAGACGAAGAGTAAACACCCAACACCCGGCGCGCCGCGCGGCGTGTAACCGTTCACTGTCGGCGCGTCGACGCGTCAGAATCCAAAAGTTAGGAGTCAAATGTCGGAGTTTGACAGTAATCATTAAAACCCGGTTATTACCTTTAATAGCCGGGTTTTTCCTCTATCCTGCTATGAAGGGAAAATGTGGAATTAATGAAGAAAACGTCGAAACAAAATGAATTATCGAAAGCGTTAAACTACATACGCGCGTATGTGCCGACTAGTGATATTGCAGAGGTTGTGGGGGTTAAACGTGACACGGTGAACACTATTGCGCGTGGACAATCACAATCTACGGAAGAAACGCGGCGTAAAATATTCGAGTTAGAAGCAAAAACCAAAGCGCAGGTTGCCAAGCGTCAAGCCGACTTTTTAGCGATAGCGAACGACAAAACGAAGTCAGCGAATACGCGAAGTTTGGCGAGACTTCGCGCACAGGATTTAGGCAAGGTACACTTCACACCGGAACAAGCAAGTAAGCGCCAGACCATCATCAAAGAACAAACCTTACCTAATATAAGCGCCAGTGAATTTTTAAGCCATTACTCAGAAGGTAAAACGGATAAACAATTGTCGGATGAATTAGACCGCTTTACGGAGCGTGGACAGGAATTAAGAGTATCGCGCGTAGGCGGCAACGTGATATTTTCGCGTAAACCGCTTTATAAATCGTCGTTGGTACATGTGCGCGGTATTGTTTATGTGAATAATTTTGACGATTATATCAATAAAAAAGGTCAGTTCAAAGAAGGTATTAATCAGATTGTGCGTGATTTAGTAGGGCGTTTATTCCAAGCGAATCAAACCCTTACTAATGCGATAAACCAAGGGGAGGATTACTTTCATACTTGTTTTAAGGGGGTGAATAATCTTGAAGTAAACGAAAAAATACTCAATCATGGTATTGAACAACCCAAAAAGAAAGAAGGTGATAAGCGCAGATCACGCGCGGAAAAATATGAGTCTATGGCAGATAAGTTAATTGAACGAATCTTTCTAGGGGTTTACTTGTATTAAAAAGGGGTGAAAACTCCATGTTATTTAACGCTCATAAAAATGGCAAACCCGTTCAAATTGAGTACACGATGAAACCGATTAACCGTTCTAAGGAGTCAGACCCTATTCCCATTGATTTAATTTATGGGGTGGATAGCGAATCGTTATTTAATATGAACGACGAATTAAAAACGGTGGCGATTCCTTATTACGCCGGGTTGGAAGAGGAATGTTTGACGTATGAACAAATTAAAAAATACGCAAACCCCTTCGAATGCTTTCTTGATGTGGTGTTTAACCGTCATGCAATGCCGGAGAAGGGGAAACACAAACCCTCTAACACCAAAATTAGAGGTCAAGGGTATGGACACCAAAGACCGGGTAGACGCGCAAAACTACCTTTTATCTTATTGGTTTGGTACAACCTAGAGTATGATATTGCGCGTATGTTTGCGCCGGATAGTAATTTTTGGCGCGGTGTGAAGACTGGGCACGATGGGGTAAAACTCCAATTAGGACAGTATGAAATGGAGATTCGACACCATTTATTGTACGGAAGTGCGCCGCATTTTGACTACATCTTTCGACACGATGGTTATGTCCTAGAAATTAAAGCCATTGATATGTGGGGATACTGGAAAGCCGGACTGAACAATACAGCCGCCGCACTCGGTGTTAAAGAGAAGTTAGAAATGGATGCGGAAATGTTTGACCGAAAATTAGAAACCTTAAAGCCGGAGGAATGGGAAAAACTTTACTCCTATGCCAAGGGTGACGCAAACACTACGCGCGAAATTTATTTGAAAACGGCAGAATTGTTAGCGAGTATTTCCGAAGCGGTTTATTCTAAAGGGATTCTTCCGCCAAGCGCACCGAAAGCGGCGGCGCGTATTTGTTTTGGTGAACTAGAAGAAGAAGATTTGCCAGCCGCACCGATTGACACCATACAACACGCGCTGAATGGGTATCATGGCGGCTATG
>JAJXVQ010000085.1 GCA_021782065.1 Pseudomonadota bacterium | reverse complement strand
ATTTAATCATTTCACCACCGCCCTGATAAGGTGGCATGGCGTCTAATAAGGCTTTTTTACCATACAATACTCCTATACCCGTGGGACCATATATTTTGTGGCTGGAAAAGGCATAAAAATCGCAATTTAAGGCTTGTACGTCTATAGCAGTGTGTGGCGCTGCTTGAGCACCATCGATGACGGTTACGGCACCTACTGCATGGGCTTTGGCGATCATGGCTGCGATAGGATTGATAGTACCTAGCGCATTAGAAATATGCGCCATAGCGACTATTTTAGTTTTCTCGGATAAACATTTTTCATAGGCATCTTGAATGACTTCACCTTGCAGATTAATAGGCACAACGCGCAGAGTAGCGCCGGTTTGTTGACACACTAATTGCCAGGGGACTATATTGGAGTGATGTTCTAAGGCCGTGATCAGCACTTCGTCGCCTGTTTTAAGTAAAGGTCTGCCATAAGATTGAGCCACCAAATTGATAGCCTCGGTGGTGCCTTTGACAAAAATAATCTCGCAGTCATCCGTAGCATTTAAAAATTGCGCCACACGGTGACGCGCGCCTTCATAAGCCGCCGTTGCCAATTCGCTTAATTCATATAAGCCGCGGTATATATTAGCATTATAACGTTTATAGTAATCCTCTAGAGCGGCTATAACGCAGTGTGGTTTTTGGCTGGTGTTGGCATTATCAAGATACACTAAGGGATGGCCTTTAACCATCGTGTTTAAGATCGGAAATTCACCACGTATATGGGCGATATCGGCCTCATTGAATATTTTCATGATCGTGTTCCTTATAGAGTTCTAAAATAAGTTCACTGTCTATGGCGAGATGGGTTTTAATCCACAGGGCCAGTTCATTTTGCAAGTTTTTATCGGCTAGGGTTTCTAATATGCTGCGTGCGAAACCGAAGATGAGTAATTGACGTGCGATTTCAACACTTAAGCCGCGCGATCGTAAATAAAATAAGGCTTCCTCATCTATATCGCCCACGGTGGCGCCATGGATACATTGTACATTTTGATTGTAAATTTCCAATTGCGGCTCTGCATAGGCTTGCCCAGTAGAAGCCAGCAGCATATTTTTATTCTGCTGATGAGCGATGCTGTCCGATGCTTGGGCTTCGATCAATACATGGCCATGAAAAACATGGCAAGCCTTATCGTCTATAATGCCGCGATAATGTTCCATGCTGCTTGTTTTAGACGCTAGATGGCCAATTTGTGTGTGATTGTCTATGTGATCCTGCGCTCTGGCCAAGGCTAGACCGTTCAGTTTGCAGCCCGCGCGTTCACCGGTTAAGTGGACGGAAATTTCATTGCGCGATAATTTTGCGCCAAAATCAAAATTGAAATGATTAAAATGACTGTTTTTAGCCAAATGAGTATGAGTTTGGCGTATATGATAACTCTTCGTTGCGGCCTTTTTAAGGTGTATACAATTTAATTCTGCCCCTTCGTCTAGTTCTATGTCGATTATATAGGTAGTCAAACTCATTGTATCCGCTAAACCCCAATCCACAATCACGATTTCGCTTTTAACTCCCGCATGCACTTTAATGCGATGACGCAGATGATGCTGGCTAAGTCCTCCCGTTTTATCTTGTAATAACACTAAATAAGTAGGGACAGTTGTGGTGCTTTTAATATCCAGGTACAAACCATCATTCAACATTGCTGCGTTTAGACGTTCAAAATAAGAATGAGGAGTTTGATGCTTATTAAGAATTTTCGGCCATGCACGTTGAGATAATAAATAGGTGTTTTCCGTTAAGGACGCAGATAAGGTTGAATTAAATACGCCATTGATAAAGGAAAAGCGGTTTTCTGGAATAGTGAGGGGTATGTCGTTTAAACTTAGGGTAGACGGAGTGGAGTCAGATGGCGTAAAAACCATTTTCTCTAAGCGCATCAGATTCGTGTATTTCCACGCTTCATCGCGTATCGTCGGTGCTGCCATGGACTGCCAGCGTTGCCAGGCTTCTAGCCTTAAATGTTTGTCCCAGCCTGGAAGCACTGTACAGGCTTCAAATAGGCTTTGAGGAATCATGTTGTGACTCATTCTTTGGGGCCCCCGGTCTTTTTTTGTAGAAAGGGTTCATAGCCTTCGGCTTCTAAAACAGTAGCTAACTGGTAATCGCCTTCGGCGACGATTTTGCCGTCAGATAATATATGCACTACATCGGGTTTGATATAATCTAATAAGCGCTGATAGTGGGTGATGAGTAGAATGCTGCGCTTTTCATCGCGCATTAAGTTAATACCTTGAGCAACGATGCGCAAAGCATCAATGTCTAAGCCAGAGTCGGTTTCATCCAAGATGCATAAGCTCGGTTCTAGCAACAGCAATTGTAAAATTTCATTCCGCTTTTTCTCCCCACCGGAAAAGCCACTGTTTACATCGCGATACAGATAGCTGTCATCCATGTGCAGTAATTTCATTTTTTCTCTCACGACGGTCAAGAAATCGATGGCATCGATTTCTTCTAAGCCCGATTGTTTGCGCTTGGCATTTAAGGCTGATTTTAATAAATAGAGATTAGACACGCCAGGAATTTCCACGGGATATTGAAAGCTTAGAAATAAACCTAAATGGGCGCGTTCATCGGGCGTTAAGGGCGCTAAATCAACGCTTTGATAGTGCATAGAGCCTGCAGTAATCTGATATTCTTCACGACCTGCCAATATGTTGGCTAAGGTGCTTTTGCCGGAGCCATTAGGGCCCATAATGGCGTGGATTTCGCCTGGCTTGATGTTGAGATCAACGCCCTTTAAAATCGCCTTATCGTCTATGCTGGCCTGTAAATTCTTGATTGTTAACATTACTTTCTCCTACCCTATGGAACCTTCTAAACTTAAACCTAATAATTTTCGTGCTTCTACTGCAAATTCCATCGGCAGCGTTTTCATTACTTCCTTACAAAAGCCGTTGACTATCATCGATACCGCATTCTCGGTGTCTATGCCGCGCTGTGCCAAGTAAAATAATTGATCTTCGCTGATCTTAGAGGTAGAAGCCTCGTGTTCAATGCGCGCACGGTTGTTTTTACTTTCTATATGCGGGAAAGTATGCGCACCGCAATGTTGCCCCATTAATAAGGAGTCACAACGGGTGTAATTGTGTGCACCATCTGCATGAGCCAATACCTTGACTAAGCCGCGATAAGTATTTTGCGCAAAGCCTGCGGAAATACCCTTCGCAATGATGGTACTTTTAGTGTGTTTTCCACTGTGTATCATCTTAGTGCCGGTATCGGCTTGTTGATGGTGATTGGTTAAGGCCACGGAATAAAACTCACCGACGCTGTAATCGCCTTTTAATACCACGCTAGGGTATTTCCAGGTAATAGCGGAGCCTGTTTCCACTTGTGTCCAACTGATTTTGGAATGATTGCCTCTGCATTCACCGCGTTTGGTCACAAAATTATAAATACCGCCGACGCCGTTTTCATCACCCGGATACCAATTTTGTACGGTAGAATATTTGATTTGTGCATTGTCTAAAGCGATGAGTTCTACCACCGCGGCGTGTAATTGATTTTCATCGCGTTGCGGCGCGGTACAGCCTTCTAAATAACTCACATAAGAGCCTTTATCGGCGATTATTAACGTGCGTTCGAATTGTCCGGTAGAGCGCGCATTGATGCGAAAATAAGTCGATAATTCCATAGGACAGCGCACGCCTGGAGGGATATAAACAAAAGAGCCATCGCTGAATACAGCGGCATTTAAAGAAGCAAAGAAGTTATCGGTGTGAGGCACCACGCTGCCTAGATATTGTTGCACTAAGTCGGGATGATTTTGCACCGCATCGGAAAAAGAGCAGAAAATAATACCCATTTCGTTTAATTTATCTTTAAAAGTGGTGGCTACCGAGATGCTATCAAACACAGCATCGACGGCAACGCCTGCCAACCATTCTTGTTCTTTTAAGGGAATACCCAGTTTATTGTAAGTTTCAATCAATTTAGGATCGACTTCGTCTAAACTCTTAGGCCCTTCTTTGAGCTTAGGAGCCGAGTAGTAACTAAGAGCTTGATAGTCTATAGGGGCGTATTTAAGATGCGCCCAATGAGGCTCCTTTAAATGGCGCCAGTATTCATAGGCTCTTAAGCGCCAGGCTAGCATAAATTCCGGCTCGTTTTTTTTGGTTGAAATAGCGCGTATGGTGTCTTCGTTGAGACCCGGCGGCAGCGTGTCGGCGGCGATGTCGGTGATAAAACCGTGTTCGTAATCTTGCTGTAATAAGGTTTCTAAGGTTTCATTGGGTCTAGTCATTTTATGTGTTCCTCGCCGTGAAAATGGTGTTGTAGATGTGTGCCTTTTAACAATACCATGTCTTGTAAGCTTATTTTTTCTAGGGTCTTGTAAACAATACTGCTGATAGTTTGCCAGTTACCGGAAATAGTGCAGGTGGGTTGCAAGGCACAGAGAGTATTGTTATGACTGCATTCGGTCAACCCCGGCTTTCCCTCCATGGCGGTAATAATATCGGCAATGGTGATCTGCATGGCCGCATTGGCCAGGCTATAACCGCCATGCGCGCCACGATGCGACAGTAATAAACCGCTTTTAGTGAGCGCCTTTAAAATCTTGCTGACCGTGGGCAGGGCAATATGTGTTTGTGCGGTAATGTCTTTAGCATTGTGCATTTTCTCTGGAAATTGGGCGAGATAAGCCATCACCACTGTGCTATAATCTGTTAACTTGCTGATTTTTAACATTTTTCTTCTGCCGCGCTGCAACGCCTTTAAAATAGTACCCTTATAGTACTAATTATAGCGGATCTGTGCAAGGGGAGGGGGGTATCGTACCAGGGCAAGATCATCTAATTTATGACCAGTTTTAGATTAATTTAGGTTAAAGGATCGACAAAAACAGGAAAACATGATCAAATAGGGGCATATTCTGAATATGAGGAGCTAGTTATG
>JAJXVQ010000084.1 GCA_021782065.1 Pseudomonadota bacterium | reverse complement strand
ACGATCGTCTCCTTGGTTAATATATATACAGAATTATGTTAAAAGTCCTACGTTGACTTGAGCATCGAAAGTACCATATTTTTTAAGGAATAGTCAAACTGGCCTGATAAAAGTGGTCCTCGCATCTAGCGCAAACGCTGTCATCTTTGCCTGCAGCATATTGTCATCCTCGGCCGCAGGCCGGGGATCCAGTTTCAAATCAAGTTTTCCTGGATCCCCGACTGCGGCCTCGCGGCCGCGCCGAGGATGACACAACTCTAGACTCCTGACCTTCGGTCGGTACTATTACAAGAACGAAGTCCCCGCCGAGAATTGGAACACTTCGGTCACATCATTAGGCTGTGGATTAATCGGTTTAGCCAAGCTGAATATGATTTGTCCCATAGGCGTCTGCCATTGTCCTTGTATACCGGCTGAATAACGTATAGGGCCATTTCCATTACCGTCAGTCGTAGCGGCAGGCGCACCGCCATTCCAGTTATAGACATTACCGGCATCCATAAAAGTGGTTACTCGGAAACTGTCCGGGGTTAAGGGTGTAGGTACAATTAATTCTACACTGCCTACCGTCATGGTATTACCACCAACGGTCACTACGCTGCCATCGGCATTCATAGTTCTAGGACCTATAGAAAAGCCTTGATAACCGCGCACCGCACCCGGCACACCGATACCACCCGCACCAAAGTTTTGGTAGAAGGGCAAATATTGCGTACCGAAAATACCATCGCCATAACCCACTTCACCACGCAGCGAGGCTATAAAACCCTTACCCAAGGGTTGATACACACGGCCCGTATAATCTAATTTATAATAACTGACGCTAGTACCGCCGCCAGGCAATGCCACACTGCCACTGAGCGAATGGGAATAACCGCGCGTAGGGAAAATGGCCCTGTCATAACCGTTATGTCCCCAAGCAGTGGTTAAATTTATGTTATAAATGCTTTCATGTGTAGGGTACGGTATAGGTTGGCCCGTGAGTGGATCGATTGCCACTTCGTTGCTATTACGTTGCAAAGGCAAAGCTAAAGTGTAATTATCCATAAAGTTAATCACAGCATCACTGGCACTATCCCCTGTATTTAACAACGTTGCCCCATAACCTATGCCTGCGCTCACAGTATCTTGCTCGCTCACAGGAAAATTGTAAAACATATTGGCGCCGTAGCTATTCTCTTGATAGGCGACACTGTCGGTCAAGGTTTGATCAGTGTTATAGTGATTAGCATATGCGCTAAAACCTCTACCCACGCCATCTATGGTGTAATAAGGATTAAAATAGGTAAGAGACACACTTTGCTGTCCCGAAGCGACGGTTGCATTCGCGCCTATGGTTTTACCTGTACCTAAAAAGTTAGGCTGCGAATAAGCCGCATTCACCAAGAAGCCTAAGGTATTGGTATACCCTACGCCTAAGGACATAGTCGCCGACGGTGCTTCAGTTACAGTAAAGTCTAAATCCACCTGATCGTCACTGCCCGAGACCGGAGTATTCTCGACTTTAACGGTTTTAAAATAACCTAGTCGATTTAAACGGGTTTCAGATTGCTTAGACTTAGACAAAGAATAAGGCGCACCTTCTTGTTGACGCATTTCTCTACGTAATACTTGATCTTCGGTTTTGTCGTTGCCATGGAAATTAATATCGCGCACATAGTAACGGTTACCCGGACTCACTAAGAAAGTCACAAAGACTTGTTTCTTAGCCGCGTCTACTTCGGGCAAAGGTTCTACGTGAGCATAAACATAACCGTCATTGGCCATGGTGTTACTCATGGCTTGGGTGATATTGGTTATTTTCTTGCGATTAAAGGTTTCATTCGGCTCAAAGTGTACAAATCTTTCTAATTTTTCTTTAGGCTCCACAAAAGTCCCGGCCATCTTATAGCCGCTGACTGTGAATTTATCCCCTTCTGTAATGTGAACTAGGATCGTTACCTTCTTTTTATCCGGGCTCAACAATACTTCAGAACTGTCCACTTTAAATTGCACATAGCCTCTGTCCATGTAAAATGAACGCAATGTTTCTAAGTCGCCATTCAATTTTTCTTGCGAAAATTTATCGTTATCCGTTAAAAAGGAAAACATGCCTGTAGTCGATAAGCTAAATTGTTTGACCAATTCTTTTTCTTTGAAGGCATGATTGCCTATAATAGAAATCTCACTGATCTTTGCCAACGGCCCTTCGAAGACATTAATATTAATGTCAACGCGGTTACTGGAAGTATGCGTTACTTTTGTAGTCACGGTGGCGTTATAGTTACCACGGTTATAATATTCGCGCTGCAGGGAATCGCGTATGCTGCTTAATAAAGAAGGATCATAAACACGACCTTCGGCAAAGCCTAAATCAGATAAAGTTTTGCGCAAGGTTTTAGTCGGGATACTTTTGTTACCACTGATTTTAAATTGGCCGATCGTTGGCTTTTCTACCACTTTAACGATCAAAGTATTGCCTTTGTGATCCAACGTTACATCGCTGAAAAAGCCTGTTTTATATAATACGCGTATAATTTTAGCCGTATCGGAAGGCTGAATGGTTTGCCCAATCTGTATAGGCAAATAATTTAATACAGTACCTTCATTAATACGTTTTAAACCTTGTATTTCAATTTTATCGACCTTAAATGATTCCTCTGCATAAGCACGTACACTAAGGCACGTCAATAGCGCAGTAGAAATCAACGATAATCTAAGCATTTGTTTCATAATTATCCTTATAATACTCATTACATATCAAGATGCGCGCAAAGTTACTTGTTAAGCGCAAATTTATAACATTGTCATCCTCGACCGGGCCGCGAGGCCGCAGTCGGGGATCCAGTAAAACCTGAATTGAAACTGGATCCCCGGCCTGCAGCCGAGGATGACAAGGTTCTGGATCTTCAGCCTTAAACCGCATCACTGTAAAAGACGCATGATATCGTTATAAGAGGCTAACAGCAACAGGGCAACTAGAATTGAAAAGCCTATTTTTATGCCTATTAATTGAGCTCTATCTGATAATGGCTTACCGCGCACTATTTCTATTAAAAAATAGAACAAATATCCGCCATCCAATACCGGAATGGGTAATATATTTACAATTCCCAAGCCTATACTGATCAAAGCTAAAAAACCTAAATACGCAGCTAAACCAGAATAAGCAACTATACCCGCCCCTTCTGCAATACCTATGGGGCCCGCTATACCACTCAAACCTATTTTACCTGTGATCATTTTATACATTAAATTAACCGATAGGCTGGTCATACGCCAAGTCTCATTCCACGCCATAGGAATAGCCGTTAATGGTCCGTATCTTTTAACCACCAATAAATTTTTAGGTATAGGCAATGGCTTGGCCCTAACGCCCAAATAGCCGCGTTCTTCACCTTGATGATCGATGCGTTTCCCCAATGTCACACTCAGTGATTCTTTCACATCATTACGCAAAATAGTTAAGTTGATCGTTTGGCCGCCTAAACCTGTGATGTGCTCTAACAATTGTTGCCAATTATTAATTGGTAGACCATTGATGCTGATAATTTTATCGCCCTGTCGTAGGCCTATGGCTGCGGCTGGACTTTTAGGTTCGACTAGATCGACTATAGCGGGCACATCTAAAGCAAAGGGAAATACACCAAAATCTTCTAAGATATCGACATTATTTTCATCTAGTCGTATTCCCGATACGTTGACCATGATGGAATGTGCAGCAGCATCATTAGGGCCGCGTACCCATACCAATATAGGTTTGTCTTCGGCTAGTTTGCCATATAAAGCAAGGCGTATATCTTGCCAGGAAGCAACTTTATCGTCGTTAATACCAACAATACGTTGCATGGGCAAAAAGCCTGCTTTAGCAGCTAAACTATGGGGAACTACTTCGCCAATGATGGGTTTCACTTGATGAATCCCTATGAGTAACATAAGCCAAAAGACGACAATAGCAAATAGAAAATTAAACAAAGGCCCCGCTAAGACTATGGCTATGCGTTTAAAAACGGATTGTCTATTAAAAGCAAAATGTCGATCTGCTAAGGTTACCTTTCCTTCGTTTTCATCTAAGAATTTAACATAACCGCCTAAGGGAATTGCCGATACTGCGATTTCTAAACCGCTGCGCGTTACTTTACGCCAAATCACTTTGCCAAAGCCTATAGAAAAACGCAGTGTTTTAACCCCGCAACAACGCGCAACGATAAAATGTCCCCATTCGTGTACTGCGACTAAAATAGAAATAGATACTAGAAATAGTAGGATTGAGATTATAACTGACAATTCCTTTTCTCCTTTGTATTAGACAATACTTTGTGCGGTCATAGTTTGAGGTTTTTAGCGCCTAAATGTAGGTCAGATTGCGTTGAGAAAAATATGAGCATAGTTCTTCATATGTGAATATTTTTCACAATGCAAGATGGCCTGCAGTTAGGATGATATAAAGCTCAAATTGTGACCGCATAAAGTATAACACTCTGTCCTAACGCAAAACAAACTGTCGCGGCCAATAAACTGTCTATGCGATCCAAAATACCGCCATGTCCAGGTAATAAATGGCCACTATCCTTAACGGCATAAATACGTTTTGCCATGCTTTCCACTAAATCGCCCAATACAGACACTACGGCGGTGATTAAAATTAATAAAAGCCACGCCCAAGGTGCTTGTTTATAAGGGTTAACCCATAAAACTAAAGGTAAAGATAACACCATGACCACCAATAATGCCCCTAACAATCCCTCTATGGTTTTTTTGGGGCTAATTTGTGAAGCCAAAGGCCTTTTGCCCCACAAACGACCTGCAAAATAGGCCGCTGAATCCATTATCCATACTATGGCCAATAATAGAAAGATCAAAGTAGGTGTTGCTTCTTTTAATAGCATCAGACTTGCTAAAAAAGCAATGAGAGCAAACAGCGCCACAAAGCCTCTAAGCAATGGCTGTTGTTTCCAAAAAACACAGCCCTTAGGATAACGATACAAGGCGATGATAAATGCTATCCACAACAGCGCACCACCTAAGGTAAATAATTCAAAGGGTAAATCCCACGACACAGCACACAGT
>JAJXVQ010000083.1 GCA_021782065.1 Pseudomonadota bacterium | reverse complement strand
TACAGCCCATAGGTTGGGATGCCTTTGGCCTACCCGCCGAGAATGCTGCCTTAAAGCACCAAGTGGCAGCTTCTACCTGGACTAAGCAAAACATAGATCATATGCGTCTACAATTTGAACAATTGGGCATGGCTTACGATTGGGATCGAGAAATCGCTACCTGCGACCCGGAATATTATCGCTGGGAACAATGGTTGTTCATCCAACTCTTTAAACGCGGCTTAGTTTATAAGAAAAAATCTGTAGTCAATTGGGATCCCGTAGACCAAACCGTATTGGCCAATGAACAAGTGATTGACGGCCGTGGCTGGCGTTCCGATGCCTTAATCGAGCGCAAAGAAATTGCCCAGTGGTTTTTGAAAATAACCGATTATGCCGAAGAACTATTATGCGACCTAGACAAATTACCCGGTTGGCCACAAGAAGTGCGTACCATGCAGCAACATTGGATAGGCCGCTCAGAGGGTGCAGAAATTCAGTTTAAAGTAGAAAATAGCACGGAAACACTGACGGTATTTTCTACTCGTTTGGATACGTTGGCTGGCGTCACTTATCTAGCCATAGCCGCAGCCCATCCTTTAGCGGCAGCTATAGCAAAGGACAATGCGGCTATAAAAACCTTTCAAAAAGAATGTGCCCATCTACAAGTTGCCGAAGCACAATTGGCTACTGTAGAAAAGAATGGTATTTTCAGCGGTCTGTATGCATTACACCCCATCAGTGGTGAACGTTTACCGATTTGGCTCGCGAATTTTGTCATTATGGAATATGGCAGTGGCGCTGTCATGTCTGTCCCGGCGCATGATCAACGCGATTTTGAGTTTGCTCAAAAATACGATCTCCCCATTCATCCGGTAATACAACCCAAAGACGGCAGCAATTGGGATTTTAAAAAGCAAGCTTTTACCGCTTATGGCACGGTGATTACCCCGCCCTCTTGCGCCGGCCTATCTTCAGAACAAGCCATTAATCGCTTGCTTACAGAACTAAATACGGCGGGAAAAGTCAGTGCCAAAATTCATTATCGCTTACGCGATTGGGGGATTTCCCGACAACGCTATTGGGGCACCCCAATCCCGATGATCAACTGTACACATTGCGGCAGCGTGCCCGTGGATGAAAAAGATTTGCCGGTCATCCTACCCGCTAATATTACCTTAACCAAGCCGCAATCGCCCTTAAAGGATTTGCCGGAATTTTTAAATACGACTTGTCCGCAATGCCATGCACCGGCACAACGTGAAACCGATACCTTCGATACCTTTGTCGAATCCTCCTGGTACTACGCCCGTTATGCAAGTTATAACCAACACAATGCGATGTTAGACGATAGGGCCAATTATTGGACTCCGGTCGATCAATACGTAGGCGGTATAGAGCATGCGATCTTGCATTTACTCTACGCGCGCTTTTTTCATAAAGTCATGCGTGATCTAGGTTTGCTGCATTCCGATGAACCCTTTACCCGTTTATTGACACAAGGCATGGTATTAAAAGATGGTGCTAAAATGTCTAAATCCAAAGGCAATATCGTCGATCCTAAAGCCTTAATGGAAAAATACGGCGCCGATACCGTGCGGCTTTTCATTATTTTTGCAGCCCCGCCAAGCACTAGTCTAGAATGGTCCGACAGCGGTGTGGCCGGTTCCAATCGTTTTTTATATAGACTGTGGGACTATTGTCTGCAGCAAAAAGATATTTCTAATGAAGAAACTATAGACTGGAATAAAGTAAGCAAAGCCCTACAGAATAAGCGGCGCGAATTGCATTTGCTCCTACAGCAAACCAACCACGATTATGAACGCCAGCAATTTAACACCGTGGTTTCTGGTGCCATGAAAATATTAAACCTCTTGGAAAAAGAATTCCCCATCTATGAACATAACAAAGCCCAGATGGGTGTACAGGATGCGCCAAATATGGGCTTTTCTAGTGAAGAAGCACGGGCAGTTACAGAAAAAGCTTTGCTACACGAAGGCCTCAGTATAATCCTACGTATATTAGCTCCTATAGTGCCGCATATTACACACGTACTGTGGCAAGAGCTGGGTTATGGTGAGGATATATTACAAAGTCCCTGGCCTACAGTCAGCCTAGAAGCGCTAGAATGCGATGAAATGGAGTTGGTGATACAAATCAATGGTAAACTAAGAGGCAATTTAAATGTGCCCAGCAATAGCACAGAAGCGCATATTCAAGAAATGGCGTTAAAACAGCCTCATCTACAGCATCATCTAAAGGGACAAAGCGTCAAAAAGATCATTTATATCCCGCGCCGTATCATCAATATCGTTTTAGGAGCCTCCAATGAAGGATAAAAAATATTATATACTTTTTTTGTTGATCTGCTTTATTGCGGGCTGCGGTTTTCATTTGCGTGGTAGTGTTAAGTTGCCGACGAGCTTACAGCAATTGTATATTGCTTCTGATAGCCCTTATGGGCCTGTAACGACACAATTAAAACAAATTTTAGGCCACTCTGGAGTGGAATTAGAAGATCAACCCGGACCACAAATTACTACCCTGAGTGTCAAAAATCAACGCTATAGCCAAAATACCTTTAGCCAAAGCGCGAGCTCTAAGACCACACAATACACCCTATATTTTAGCCTAGATTATGAATTGCAGGATAATAAAGGGCAAACACTCTATGGCCCTAAGACCGTGAGTGTGCAAGGCAATTATACCGTTAACGAAGATGCTATATTAACCACCAGCACTCAAGAAGATACATTACGTACTGAGCTACAGCGACAAGCGGTTTATCAATTGATAGAACAATTGAATTCAAAAAATGTGGCGGATGCGGTTAAGACTGCGCCCAAGAATACAACTATCGTGACGGCCACCGTTAAAGCCACGCCTAAGAGTACCAATGAAAATTAACTTAGCGCAATTGCCGTCATTATTGCTCCGGGAGTTATCATCTTTTTATTGGTTAAGCAGCGACGATTCCGTGCTGCAAGAAGAAGCGCTATCGCTCATTTTAGATAAGGCGCACAAAAACGGCTTTAGCGAAAAACAGCATTTTGTACTATCTAATCAATTTGACGACGATGCTTTGTGGCAAAGCCTACATAACCGCTCATTATGGCAACAAAAAAAAATTATACTCATTCATTTGAATGCGGGAAAATTAACACAAAAAGGCGCTGGCAACTTTCTAGACTGTTTACGTTTGCTCAATAGCGATACGCTCTTGATCATTCAAAGTTTGAAACTAGAAACGAATCAGTACCAAAGTAATTGGTATAAAAATGCCTGTGCCCAAGGGGTGTTTCTACCCTTATGGCCCTTGACGGAAAAAGAATTACAGAAATGGTTACAGGATAAAATAAATTTTTTTCAATTGACTATAGATATCACTGGTGTAAACGCTTTGCTTACAAACTTTGATGGCAACTTATTAGCCGCCAAAAATGCCTTACATACGTTAAAACTTGCCTATAAAGAAACTCCCATAGGGGAAAAAGAAGTCTTATCCTTGATCACACCTCAAGGCGATTATACGGTCAATCAATTAACTGACGCCATTTTACACGCACAAGGGACAAAAGCTGAACGTATCTTACAACATTTGCGCTTACAAGGTTTAGAGATTGTGCTGATATTATGGGCTATACTACGCGAATTGCGTTTATTAACTTTATTCAGCAGCAATCCTATACCCAGCGATCAAGATTTGATTTCTTATCGTTTATGGCCTCAGCGCAAAGCAATGTTACGCCAAGCGGCACAACGTTTGCCTAACTCTCAATGGAAAAGGTTATTTAATACCGCCGCTGCTTGCGACAAGATCATCAAAGGTGTGGAACCCGGTAACCCTTGGCTACTGCTCAGTCAATTGATTTGTAACATGAGTATTGCAAATAATCCTTTAGCAATGGAGATGTAAGTGACAACACAAAAAATAATAGGACTTTTAGGCGGTACTTTCGACCCCATCCATTACGGTCATTTACGCTTGGCTTTGGATCTTCTACAGATCCTCAATTTAAATGAAGTACGTTTTATTCCGTGCAAATTGCCGGTACATAAAGAGGCTAACATCGCCACACCAGCACAACGTTTGGCTTTATTGAATTTAGCTATACAAGATATGCCGCAATTTTGTATAGACGATAGAGAAATCAAGCGCGACAGCCCTTCTTATATGATCGATACAGTTAAATCGTTACGCAAGGATTATCCCGATACATCTTTATGTTTATTATTAGGCAGCGATGCCTTTTTAGATCTAGATCACTGGAAAGAATGGGGACAATTATTAAACTACGTGCACATAGTTGTAGGCTTACGTGCCGCCACACCTTTTTCGTTGAATGACTTACTAACCCAGTTTTTGTCAAAAAACCAAATGGAAGATGCAACAGATTTACAGCAAAAATTACATGGGGGTGTTTACATTCAAAATATTAGCCAATTGGCTATTTCCGCCAGCGATATACGCAGTCAAATTGCCGCACACTTGAATGTGCGCTTTTTGCTACCGGATAGCGTTTATGATTATATAAAACAACATCAACTTTATGGATACACACATGACATCTGATTCACTCTTAACTTCCGTATTAGCTATACTCGCAGACAGTAAGGCTCTAGACATTCAAACTTTGGATGTACATGCTCTAACCACCATTACCGACACCATGATTGTCTGTAGTGGTAACTCCGCGCGTCATGTCAATGCCATCTCTGAACACATATTAGATGGATTAAAAGACCATAAAAAAGAAATCTTAGGCGTGGAAGGCAAGGAAGACGGCGAATGGGTCTTGGTCGATTTAGGCCGTATTGTGGTGCATATCATGCGACCCGAATCGCGTGATTTTTATCAATTAGAAAAATTATGGGAAGCAACGCGCAAGGCGAGGCAAGAAGATTAAATACTTTTCCAGATCATATAGTCTACCTCCCGGGTTGAGGTTTATTTTTATTCTTTTTGAGAAGGTTCACTCAACTGTGTCAGCCCAATCAAAGCTCGATTTTTAATCTTCCTTCGAAGTAAATATCAAGCTGTGAAATCACTAGCGCCCAATTATGCATCGGCTGATTCCATTTAGCCTTGAT
>JAJXVQ010000082.1 GCA_021782065.1 Pseudomonadota bacterium | reverse complement strand
TCTGTTTGGTTATTGCTGCTGCAGGACCACAATGGTTGGGAAAACCTATGGACGTCGCGCGCAGCGGTCGCAACATCATGTTAGCAGTAGACATATCCGGCAGCATGCAACTGGCCGACATGACGTTAAATGGTCAAGAATTATCGCGCTTTACTGCCGTGCAATTGATTGCCAAACAATTTATTCAAAAAAGAAAAGGCGATCGCATAGGCTTAATTTTATTTGGCAGCAAAGCTTATTTACAAACACCCCTCACCTTCGATCGCGATACCGTCATAAATCGCTTAGAAGACAGCAGTGTGGGTTTAGCTGGACAATTAACGGCTTTAGGCGATGGTATTGCTTTAGCGGTTAAGCATTTAAAAGATTTACCTGAAAACAATCGCGTTCTTATTGTATTAACCGATGGTGCCTCCAACAGCGGCCAATTCAGCCCTCTAGATGCAGCAGCACTCGCGCAAAATTATCATATCAAAATTTACAGCATAGGCTTTGGTGCTGATCAACTGCTGGTTCCAGGAGCATTGGGTTTGCGCAATGTTAACCCTTCCGCTGATCTAGACGAAACCACACTGCAATTGATCGCAACTAAAACGGGGGGCCAATACTTTAGAGCCAAAAATATGGCCAGCTTAGATCAAATTTACAATCAAATTAATCAGCTAGAACCCGTAGCCCAAGACCGCGTTAACTATAGGCCAGAAACGGCTTTATACCCTTGGCCTTTGACAGTAGCATTTTTAATTGCTTTTGCTTTATTACTGCGTCGCACATGGCCGCCGTTAAAAGAATGGTGCAAAACATTCTTCATTAAAGGAGCACGTTGATGGCAAGAAAAAGACACATTAGATTTAGAGTATATCCCATGCATCCGCTCCCTGACGGTCGACGCTCGGTTATAAACGACACACTGGGCCGCAGACCGTCAAAGAGCAAAAGGGAGGAGTAATTACGATGGATTTTCTATCTTTACATTGGTTACGTCCATGGTGGTTACTTGCATTCTTACCCGTTCTAGCTTTATTACTGCCATTAACTTTGCAATCGTGGCACGATAATGCTTGGCGCAAAGCTTGCGACCCGCATCTATTACCGCATTTATTAGTAGGTGATAGCACGCGCTTAGCCGTTGCCAAAAAAGTTTTGTTGCTCTTAGGGTTTTTGTTGGCCATTATCGCTTTAGCCGGACCTTGTTATAAAACCATCGCTGCACCGGTTTTTCAACTCAATACTGCACGAGTGATTGTATTTGATCTCTCTAACGCACAGTGGGCTAACGATATAGCGCCTAATCGTTTAACACGCGCGCGCTTTAAATTATTGGACTTATTGCAAGCTCTGCAAGAAGGGCAAACTGGCCTAGTGGTTTTTACGGCACAGCCTTTTGTAGTGTCACCCCTCACATACGATACTCAGACTGTGGTCAATACTGTAGGAGATTTATCACCAGACATTATGCCGCTACAAGGTTATCAATTAAACACCGCCTTATTAGAAGCACAAAATGTATTAAAAAAGGCGGGCGCTCATAATGGCAATATCGTCGTCTTTACAACGCAAAATCCAAATGCCGTAGACATCAGTACAGCCAAAATGCTAGCTAAAGAGGGATTTTATACGGATGTATTGTACATCGGCACTACTGCTGGCAGTACTATTACCACCCCCGCAGGCACGCTGGCTAAGGATGAAAAAGACAATATCATCATCAGCCGCTTGGATAAAACCAGCTTAGCTAAGCTAGCACAAGCAGGTCATGGCGAACTATGGTCTGTAGACACCCCTATTAATACTATAGTTCATAGCTTAAATCCTAAGCTAGCAGCCAAAAACGCTAGCAAAAGCCGTGCCGCTCAGACTAGAATATGGCTGGACAATGGTTATATCTGGTTATGGCCGTTACTTATCTTGGTGTTATGCGCTTTTCAGAGAGGAAGATTACAGGAGTTGTTGAAGTGATCAAAAGTCGTATTTTTTTAGTTGCACTATGCATTGTGTTTAGCTCTACCGCAGAAGCCCTAACCTGGGACGATTTGTGGCTAAATCCTGATGAACAAGGCTATAAAGCCTTACAACAAAACAATCTGCAACAAGCCGCCGCAGAATTTAACAGCCCAGAATGGCAAGGGATAGCGTATTATCGCTTGAAGGAATATCAAAAAGCATTGGAGGCTTTTAGTAAAGGAACGGATGCCACCGCCTTTTACAACAGCGGCAATGCCTTGGCACTGTTAGGACGTTATAAAGAGGCCATTGCGGCTTATGATAAAGCTCTGGCTTTGAATACTTCCTTTGACGATGCGCGGTTTAATCGTGACTTGTTAAAAAATTTATTGAATAGCCAGCCACCTTCTGCGCCTATGCCGCAAATGGTACCTCCATTTAAACAAAATTATAAAAATAAGCAGAATCAATCGCAGTTCAATTCAAACAATAACCCGCAACAGATAAGTGCATCGCAAAACAATTCGCAGCAACAAAACCAGCAGCAGAATCAACAAAATCAACAACAGCAGCAACAGCTAAATCAACAACAACCCGCAAATTCACAAACCACACCCACCCATTCTAATCCTACTTCTTATCAAGATCAGCAACAGCAACAAGCTTTGCAAAATATCAATGATGACCCCGGCGGATTATTACAAAGGAAATTGCAACGTGACTATGAACAGAGATCACAACAAGAGAACTAACCTATGAAAATATCTTTATACATAATCAGTTTCCTATTGTTATGTAACCTGGTTTTTGCTGCCGCGCCTATGGTCAGCGTCGATCACACACAAGTGCCCTTAGATGGCCGCATCACTTTGCAAATCGTGGCGCAAGATAGTGATGATAGTAATCCTAATTTAAACCCATTAAGTTTAGACTTTAATGTATTGGGCACAACCATGAGTAGCGAAATACGCCTCATTAACAACAAAGTGAGTCGCGAAAAAACCTGGTCTATCATATTAACACCTAAACGCAGCGGTACATTAACCATACCCAGCTTAAGCTTGGGTAAAGAAAAAACCAACCCTATCACCATACAGGTTGCCGCAGCAGCCACTGATCCTGCTAACCCACCTACACAAGAAAGCCCCCAGAACAAAGAACCTATCTTTATGCAAACCAGTGTCGTCCCTAAAACCGTTTATGAAGGACAAGCCGGTTTATACACTGTCAAAATGTTCTATAATACCTCTGTGCGCGAACCCGCCTTGGCTATTCCCGATATGGGCGATGCTAAACTCATTCACATAGGTACCGATACCAATCAGCGCACGACAATAGATGGAAAAAATTATCAAGTTCTAGAACAGCATTATGCAGTGATAGCACAAAAAGATGGGGTATTGGAACTCAAGAGCCCCTTATTACAGGGCTACCGCTTAGATTTAACACGCAGCGATTCTTTTAACAATCCGTGGCAACCATTTCGCATCAGTGCCCCATCTGTATCCTTAAAAGTAAATACTGTGCCAGGAATGAGTAAATCCACTTGGTGGTTGCCAAGCACGAAAATCACTTTAACCGACAGTTGGAGCGATAATCCACCGCAATTTCAAAGTGGCGTACCGGTGACACGCACACTCACCTTAACCGCACAGAATGTTACTGCCGAACAATTGCCGTCTATTGCACCTAAACAAAATAAAGGTTTCCAATTGTACCCGGACAAACCACTTTTAAATACCGATAGCAATGGTTTTCAATTGCAGGCGAGCCGTACTGAAAAAATAGCCTATTTGCCTAATGCCAGTGGACAATTGGTTATCCCGGCAATAACCATCGATTGGTGGAATACAGACAGCAATAGCCCTAAAAAGCTGACTATTCCTGCTTATACCGTCAATGTGGCGGACAGTGCAAATACTGTAACCGGTACTGCGCCTACACCCTTGTCATTGCGCAATGATGCAGTACAAAATATTCAACCGACAAACAACCGACATTGGTATCAAAGACCCTTTGTTATTCTAAGTATAATGTTGGCTCTAATATGGATCACCACCGTATTCTTATGGTGGCGCAGCTCTAAGCCGTTGGCTACGGCAAAAGCGCATACGCCACACCCTAATGGTAACGCCGTTAAAACTATGCGCCAGTTGCGTTCCGATCTAAAAAAGGCCTGTCAAGAAAATAATGCACTCCATGCTAAAAACGCGCTCTTATTCATAGGTAAAGAACTATGGCCTTATGAAACCGTATTGTCAGTGGGTGATCTGGCTGAAAAATTCCAACAAGAAAAAACTCGGCAATTATTGCAAGAGTTAGAAAGTGTGCTGTATAACGAAGCCACCGTTTGGCATGGGGTAGAATTGTGGGCATTATTAGATGAAGAATTCCGCACTAAAGCCAAAAACAGTACCGACCCCCACGATGTATTGCCGCATTTATATTTGGAAGAAAAGAAATGAAAGCAGAAAAACCTTTATTGATCATCAGCGGCGCCAGCAAAGGCATAGGGTATAAAACCGCAGAAATATTTTTGAATAATGGTTTCGAGATATTGAATGTATCCCGCAACGCTTGCGCGTTAGCCGGGGCCCATAATATTAAGTTGGATTTGGTGGGCGCTACGGATGAAACGATAAAGGACACGTTACTGAAACAGGTGCCACAGAAACGACGCATGATCTTAGTACACAACTCCGGCGTATGCTATAACGATACAGTGCAAAATTTTAAGACCACAGAATGGCAAGATACTTTAAGGCTCAATGTCACCATTCCCGCTTTGTTAAATCAATGGTTGTTACCACAGATGTTGCCTCAATCGGCGATTATTTTTGTAGGCTCTACATTATCGGAAAAAGCAGTAGGGAATACCTGTTCTTATACCGTGAGTAAACACGCAATCGTTGGCTTAATGCGCAGCGTGTGTCAAGATTTAGCCGGTCAGTTTATTCATACCTGTTGTGTATGCCCTGGTGTTACCGATACTGAAATGTTTCGCTTACGCATAGATAACAATGTCGCTCTTTTGGCTAAATTGACGCATTTACAAAGTGACAATCGTTTATTACAACCGCAGGAAATTGCCGAAGCTATTTACATGGCCGCTACTTACCCTATTTTTAACGCCTCCGTG
>JAJXVQ010000081.1 GCA_021782065.1 Pseudomonadota bacterium | reverse complement strand
TCGGCGTAACATCCATAACGACCTATGCCTCCGCCATCATATGTGCATGTACCCACTGAAAGGAGAGTATACACCATCCCTATATGCACGTCGTTTTCGCCCAATATCGTATCAATACTTCGGTTATCTCTATTTCCAAGAACCCCTTCTGCGATATAGTGAGCTATTAAACCATAAAGTTTGTTGAAACGATTAAATAGATCACGAGTTTCTGGTTCTTTGTATGTTTGTTCGACTGCTTGATTATATTGAACGGGACTTACCGCGTCCCCTAAAATAAAGTTTGATAATTCTGTTTCAAATGGATCAGTCGCTGCCATTTTTTCCTCGCTAAAATTATTATTTAATATATAAGTTATACAATCACAAGTAGATTTATTATATCTATTGAAACGATATTATGCAATAAAAATACTTGTTTGGCAAGAAAATTTCACTTTAGTTTATCTAATCCTTTGGTTTATATTAGCTGTGAGAAATAAACAATTTCTATTGTCCTAGAGTATTTCCCCTTTACAAGTTTGGGTAGCAGAAAATGCCACAATACGATATGATTCATTCTTCAAAAGATAAAACAGGCCCATTATGTTAGTTCAATTTATGCACATCGTTTTGCATCTAGACCTTTATTTGCAAACCTTCTTCCAACAATATGGCCTATGGCTCTATGGTTTGTTATTTGTCATTATCTTTTTAGAGTCCGGGGGCATCCCTTTTTTACCCGGAGATTCCCTATTATTCGCCACTGGCACGGTTGTTGCCGCTAGCGCTTTGAATATTCATTTATTAGCCGTACTGTTAATGATAGCTGCTGTAACCGGATCTACTCTCAATTATGCCCTGGGGGTATGGATAGGGCCAAGAATCTTCAATAAGCCCAAAACAATCTGGTTCAATCCCGCACATGTACGCCATGCCCATGACTTTTTTGCGCGTTATGGCTGGAGCGCTATCATTATCAGTCGCTTTGTGCCTATTGTTAGGACCTTTGTGCCCTTTGTGGCGGGCATAGGGCGGATGGATTTCAAAAACTTTATGTTTTGCATAGGCTTAGCCGCGCCAATTTGGATAGGCAGCATTTTGTATATAAGTTATGCCTTTGGGCATTTGCCGTGGATAAAAGCCCATTTTTCATGGATAGTCATGGCCATTATCATGGTATCCTTAGTACCCGTAGTGGTTACTTTTATACGGCCATTATGGGTTAAAAAGAGGGAACAGCTCCATGACGTGGATTAATACTTTGTTGTGGGTTAAAGCGTTTCACGTCATTTTTATGGTCACCTGGTTTGCGGGGCTATTTTATCTACCCCGCCTATTTGTCTATCATGCGGCAAGTAGCGATAGCATCAGCCTAGAGCGCTTTAAGGTGATGGAATGGCGCCTATATTGGTGCATTACCACGCCTGGGGCTATTTTAACCACTCTTTGTGGCTTAATACTGATGTTTGCGCGCCATCATTACTATGTTCATGCCATGTGGTTGCACATTAAATTGGCTTTGGTATTGGGTTTGTGGATTTATCATGCCTACTTGGCATTATTGCTACGCGATTTCGCGGCAGATAGGAGCCAGCACAGCGAACGCTTTTACCGGGTTATAAACGAAGTGCCGACGCTTTTTCTGATCAGCATAGTTCTTTTGGCCGTGGTCAAATAATTAGGCTTTTTTACCCTAAAATGCGAATTTAATAACAAAAAAGCGAAATATTTGTGATAACACTTGACATGAGGCCAAAACCTTTCTACAATCCGGCCTCATTTTGCGTGTTTGCGCTTTGTGCCCGTGTCTCTTTAGCATAATAAAAGCGCAAAGCAAAATGAATAGCTGTTTAGTACCGGATTCAAACTACGCATATAAAGAGCATGTTTTGAGGCGGAATGGGCTGAAAGGCCGGCTAGGAGTTCAAAATATGAACTCCTTATTATTAAGCTGAATGGCTATCAATAAAGACGATGAATATCCGAATTAGAATGTGACAAGCGTGGAGCTTTAAATATATGGCAAGAATTAGTCAGTTGGTGCGTGCCTCATCAAGCACGAAGCGTATCAAACGCAGGGTCAAGAGTAAAAACCCGGCGTTGAAACAATGTCCGCAACGACGTGGTGTATGCACGCGTGTTTATACAACGACCCCTAAAAAGCCAAACTCGGCTTTGCGTAAGGTCGCTAGAGTTAAACTCACCAGCGGTTATGAAGTCACAGCCTACATTGGCGGCGAAGGACACAATTTACAAGAACACTCCGTGGTATTAATCCGCGGAGGCCGGGTAAAGGATTTGCCAGGTGTGCGTTATCATATCGTGCGCGGTAGCTTAGATACGGCTGGCGTAAAAGGTCGTAAACAAGCCCGTTCTAAGTACGGTGAAAAACGGCCTAAGGCTAAGTAGATTTTAAGAATTGTAGCCATTTCGCTAGGCTGAGGCGTAATGACTTTATTTTCAAGCACCGTAGCGAAGTTTACTTATAGTGCGGTAAATGAGTAACGGAGCACAGGAAATAAAGTCAGTATGCCCAGCCTAGTAGAAATGGTAGAGATGAATAATTTAATGATGGTAGGAAGATAAATATGCGACGTAGAGCGGCAGAGAAAAGACCCGTAGTGCCTGATCCCAAGTTCGGTGATGAACTGATCGCGCGCTTTATTAATGTAGTTATGTTAAGTGGTAAGAAATCGCTGGCAGAGCGCATTGTTTATGGTGCTTTGGAAGAGGTCACTAAAAAGCAAAAAAGCGCTGAAACGGAAAGCAGTGAAGGCGGTGAAGGTGGCGCAACAGTAGTGATATTTGGTCGTATCTTAGATCAAGTGTGTCCTACAGTAGAAGTGCGTTCACGTCGCGTTGGGGGTGCAACCTACCAAATTCCTGTTGAAGTGGCTCCGCATCGCCGTTTGGCTTTGGGTATGCGTTGGATGATCCAATCTGCGCGTAAGCGTTCCGAAAAAGGCATGATGCGTCGATTAGCAGCCGAAATGGGGGATGCTTTAGCTGGTCGTGGCGACGCCGTGAAGAAGCGCGAAGATATGCACCGTATGGCTAAGGCCAACCAAGCTTTTGCGCATTATCGTTGGAATTAATAGTTTTATAGATATAGAGGATTATTGTTGTGAGTAGAACCACCCCTTTAGAGCAAGTTAGAAATATAGGCATTATTGCCCATATCGACGCTGGCAAAACGACGACTACAGAGCGTATTCTTTTTTATACGGGTGTGTCTTATAAAATTGGCGAAGTGCATGATGGCGCTGCCGTTATGGACTGGATGGAGCAAGAAAGAGAACGTGGAATCACCATTACTTCTGCTGCAACGACTTGTCATTGGTCTGGTATGGATAAACAATATCCTCCACACCGTATTAACATCATTGACACCCCAGGTCACGTTGACTTTACCATTGAAGTAGAGCGTTCATTGCGCGTCCTCGATGGTGCAGTGGCTGTATTTTCTGCAGTAGATGGTGTTGAACCACAGTCGGAAACCGTATGGCGCCAAGCCAATCGGTACAAAGTGCCGCGTATGGCTTTCGTCAACAAGATGGATCGCGTGGGAGCTGATCTTGGCCGCGTGGTAACGCAAATCAAAGATCGTTTGGGCGCGAACCCTGTTCAAATGCAATGTCCTATAGGTGCCGAAGAAAATTTTGAGGGCATAGTCGATTTACTGCGAATGGAAGCCATTTATTGGGATGAGACGTCTAAGGGCGTAAATTATGTGGCTAAAGAAATTCCAGCTAATCTGAAGGCTGAGTGCGAAGCTCTGCGTGAGGCGATGATGGAAGCTGCCGCAGAAGCGAATGAAGAATTAATGGAAAAATATTTAGACAGTGGTGAGCTCACGAACGCAGATATCAAAAAAGGTTTGCGTATACGTACTATTGCTGGTGAAATTGTCCCTGTGTTTTGTGGTTCGGCCTTTAAAAATAAAGGCGTGCAGGCTATGTTGGATGGGGTGGTAGAATTCATGCCTGCGCCAGATGATGTAGAATCTATTAAAGGTATTTTAGATGATGCGGCTGAAACAGAGGCTGTGCGCCATTCTAGCGACGAAGAACCGTTCTCTGCTTTGGCGTTCAAGATAGCCACCGACCCTTTTGTGGGTTCTTTAACCTATATCCGTATCTATTCTGGTGTATTGAAGTCAGGTGATTCAGTCTACAATCCAGTGAAAAGTAGAAAAGAACGAGTAGGCCGTTTATTGCAAATGCATGCGAACAGCCGCGAAGAAATCAAAGAAGCTCGTGCGGGCGATATCGTTGCCGCAGTGGGTCTGAAGGATGTTACTACCGGTGATACTTTATGTGACCCAAATAAGATCATTACCTTAGAGCGTATGGACTTCCCAGAACCCGTTATTTCTGTAGCGGTTGAGCCTAAGACTAAGCAAGACCAAGAAAAAATGGGGATTGCTTTAAGCAAGTTGGCTCAAGAAGATCCTTCGTTTCGTATGCATACTGATGAAGAAACGGGGCAAACCATTATTCAGGGTATGGGCGAATTACACTTAGAAATTATCGTTGACCGCATGAAACGTGAATTTAGTGTGGAAGCCAACGTGGGCAACCCACAAGTGGCTTACCGTGAAACCATACGTAAGTCCGTGGAGCAAGAAGGTAAGTTTATACGTCAATCCGGTGGTCGTGGTCAGTATGGTCATGTGTGGTTACGTTTGGAGCCTTTGGAACGTGGTACAGGTTATCAATTTGTGAATGGTATTGTAGGTGGTGTGGTTCCTAAGGAATATATTCCTGCAGTAGATGCCGGTGTAAAAGAACAAATGGGGGGCGGTGTACTGGCGGGCTATCCAGTTGTTGACGTGAAGGTCACGATTTTTGATGGTTCTTACCATGATGTGGATTCCAGTGAAATGGCCTTTAAATTGGCCGGTTCTAAAGGGTTCAAGGATGGTGCATTGAATGCCAGTCCGGTGCTATTAGAGCCTATTATGAAAGTAGAAGTGGTGACACCCGAAGAATATATGGGTGACATCATGGGCGATTTAAGTCGCCGCCGCGGTATGTTGCAAGGAATGGGCGATACGCCTTCCGGCAAAGTGATCCGTGCTGAAGTGCCTTTGGCGGAAATGTTTGGTTATTCCACCAATGTGCGCTCTATGAGTCAGGGTCGTGCGACTTACACTATGGAATTTTTGAAATACAGTGAAACGCCAGCCAATATTGCTGAGCAGATCATTAGTAAGACGGGTAAA
>JAJXVQ010000080.1 GCA_021782065.1 Pseudomonadota bacterium | reverse complement strand
ACCCTGCGCGATTGTTGCTTTATGGGGGATGGAAACGAACTATGGTCATTATGTGGGAAAGTTTTCAGTCATACGCTCTTTAGCGACCTTAGCGTTTTACAGCAATCGTAGCGATTATTTTCATCAGCAATTACTAGAGGCTTTGCAAATACTGAGCGAAGGACATATAGACAATGCGCACTATATAGGAGAATGGGCAGGGGCTTCTGGACAACCACAGTTTATGCCCTCTAGCATTCAAAAATATGCGGTGGATTACGATGGAGATGGACGTAAAAATATCTGGACTAGCTTACCTGATGTTTTCGCTTCCATTGCTAATTATTTAGTGCAACATGGTTGGCAAGCGAATGCACCCTGGGGTTATGAAGTCAACGTGCCAGCGCAATTAAGTTTGAAGGTAGGTGAAAACAATTGGCATTCGATTTCTGCTTGGCAACAAGCGGGTGTTACTTTAACCAATGGGCAACCTATTCCGGATAGTACTGCCGAGGCGGTGTTGATTATGCCTGATGGTGGGCCGGGTTTGTTAGCATTTGCTAATTTTTTTGTGTTTGAACAGTATAATAATTCAATCTATTATGCAGGAACAGTAAGCCATATGGCGAATGCGATTTGTCAAGGGTGAGAGAGAATAAATGTTAAAATGTATGATGTTATGCTTAGCGATATCCTTTGCATTGGTGGCTTGTTGTTCATCCACCCCAACGAAGGCACCCCTATCGAAAGAGGCTTATGCTAAACAACAGCGTGAGAAGAAGATCAGCGACATGGAAAAGCAGTTACAGGCAGGGGGAGTGACGGTGATTCATTCAGGGCAACAAACTATGTTGGTTTTGCCTGAGGATAAATTCTTTTTTCTGGACTCATCACATTTAAATGGCGCTAATTACGCAACCTTGAATGTATTGAGCGATTATATTTCTTTATTTGATGTGGAAACGGTCAAGGTGAGTGGCTATAGTGATAATTGCGGTGATCCACTGCGTGCGGTGGCTTTATCGCGACAACAAGCACAAGATATAGCAGACTATTTAAAGAACCAAGAAATAAAAGCACCGATCATTTATGCGATAGGGTATGGTTGTACGTTCCCCATTGCCGACAATCAACGCGTCGATGGCCGAGCAATGAATAGACGTATACAAATCACATTTTATCGTTTAAATGCTAGGCGATAAGTTTACAAACTAGGCGATGAGGAGGCTTTCATGGCAGAAGAAGAAATGAAACAAGACAAGAAGGCGGCTTATAGTGCGCGCAAAAGCGCCATAGAAATAGTGCGCTTAAGAAATAACTATTACCGCGATAGCTATAGATTTTTGATGGGGGCTGTGTTGGCCTTAGTGGTATTGTGCGTCTTGATGATGGTGATCCTTTTTTATCTTTATACCACACGACCCGCGCCGCGCTATTTTGCTACCAACGTAGTGGGTGGTTTAGTTGAAATTCAACCCCTTACTTCGCCCAGTTTATCCGATGCTGCTTTGCTAAGTTGGTCTTCGCGCGCAGCGACGGCAGCGCTCACACTCAACTACGCAGAATATCAACAGCAACTAGAAGAAACTAAAAACACTTATTTTACGGTTGCTGGCGGGCAAAATTTTTTGGACGCCATCAAAGCATCGCTCAATTTGCAAACGATAATGCAAGGTTTCTTTGTAGTAACTGCTAGCGTTGCGCAAGCGCCGACTATCTTAGATCAAGGTATTATGACGATGGCGAATGGCGCTAAAACGTATGCCTGGCAAGTCAAGGTGCCCGTACGCGTACAATGGACTAGTCAGGCGCGTAGTTTTACCAATATGTATAATGTTATTTTAACAATTGTACGTACCGTGCCGTTGATTGATCCTGTAGCCAGACAAATGAACTTAGATAGTTTGCAAGGCGTGGGTGTGCAGCAATTCGTAGCGCAAACCCTAGGTTGATTTTTAGGAATAATTATGGCAAATCGTCTGGATCGAAAAAACAGAATCTTTTTCAGAACCGTGATTGCCGCGACAATCGTCATCATCGGCTTAATGATAGCCATATTTTGGCGAATTCGAAATCCAGAAGAGCCCCGTTATTTTCAAGTGAAGCTAGAACAGGGGAAAAAACAATTTACGCCTCTGCAGGCCTTAAATGGCCGTCTCTTTTCACGTCAAGATTTATTAATGTGGGTGCAAGAAGTCGTTGGAAATATTTATACCTTTAATGCGATTACCTACAAGCAAAAATTTGATTATCTCCTGGCCAACGACTTCACATCAGATGGTGCAAATTCTTTTCGCCAAACTTTAGCTGACAGTCAATTGGTAAATCAAGTGATTACACAGCAAGTGAATTTAACTGGACTGGTTTCAGGCCAACCCGTTATCTTGCAGGAAGGGTCATTGATGGGGCAATACACTTGGAAAGTGCAAATGCCCGTGCTATTAACCTTTGAAAATGCTAACCAAGTATCGACGAAGCGCATTCTTGTTACTGTGCTCATCGTGAATGTGCCTACGCAACAGTCGCCACAGGCCGTTGCTATAAAAGAATTTTGGTCTGAGGAATATTAACCATGCAGCAGTTATCGGATGTAGGCTTTGTTGAATTATTGGCTTTAGACAATAGTTTTATCGTTGATTTGCCTTATGCCAGCGGTAATAACTTTACGAAAAAAATAATTTATGATGCCAAGGCTAAAGCGTATTTGCGTAGACCTGTAGCTGAAGCGTTAGTAACAGCACAACGTAAATTGAATGCACAGCAATTCGGACTTAAGATTTGGGATGCATACCGACCTTTTCATATTCAAGAAATATTTTGGTCTCATTGCCCTGATGAGCGTTATATCATGAAGCCTGTTAGAGAAAATGGGCACATGAAAGAAGGCTCGGCGCACAATAGAGGTTGCGCGGTGGATCTAACCTTGGTGAATACAATAACGGGACTAGAGTTAGTCATGCCTACTTTATTTGATGACTTTAGCGAAAGAGCGCATCGCAATTATATGGAGTCTAGCAGAGAGGCTATATACAATCGAGAACTATTAAATGACATCATGGTATCGTGTGGTTTTATCGGCTTACCCACGGAATGGTGGCATTTCAACTGGCATGCGGCGGAAGAGTTTGAGTTATGTGATTTGCCGATGGCTTGATGGTAATTGCGCTTTGCTTCTTGTTCGTTCACATCCATCTATACTCGGTTATATTCAGGGCTATGTTGTTTGAGTTCAGAGCTGGCCGGGCCCGGTCACGCGACTTCTCCGTCGTGCTCGTGCCTGCGCGCGTCGGAGACCTCTGTCGCGTGCCACCCGTCCACGACTATTGCACTTTGTATTGAATTTGTCATATCCATTTATATTTTCAGTGTAACGGTTAGATCTATAACCTTGTCACACTGCAGTTGGGAATCTCGCATATTGTCATCCTCGACGAAGTCGGGGATCCAGTTTCAATTGAAGTTTTCTGCTTTTTTACATACGAAGCGCAGAGCGTAGGCCCAAAGCCATTATTGCAAAGTTGTGGCAAACCGTAAGCGGCATGGATGCCGCGCTCGAGCCTACATGGATGTATTTACGGCGTGTTTGACACAACGGCAATGATGGCTTTGGGCGAAGATCCAAGGCGCTATAAAAAAGTATAATTTGCATTTGTTTATAATGCATGTAATAATTAATAATCCTAATTTTTTGGCTTGCACACATCATGAATCACAATACTCTAAAAGCGCGTTTAGCGGTGGCTTTGGCGCCGGGTTTGTCTTTGCGCATGTGGCAGGGGATCACGCAAAAAGGTCTTAATGCCGAGGAGTTCATCGCTGGTGGTGCGCGTTTGTGGCAAAGCTTAGCCTTAAAACCCAGCACCATAGAGTATTTAACAACTCTACCGTGGGCGTTAATAGACGAATGCCTGTCTTGGCAAGACAATAGCAGTCATTGCCAAATTTGTTTTGCCGACGATGCGCTTTATCCTGAATTACTCAAGACCATTCAAGCGCCGCCAAAGCTATTATTCTTACAAGGTCGCAGCGAGCTATTACACAGACCGCAATTGGCCATTGTAGGCAGCCGTAATCCCACAACTACAGGTTGTGAATGGGCTAGGCACTTTGCACGTGAATTGGCGGCTTTAGGCTGGGTAATTACCAGTGGTTTAGCACAGGGAATCGATGGTATGGCGCATAGCGGCGCTTTAGAGGCTAAGGGGCAAACGATCGCCGTCTTAGGTACCGGCTTAAAACGAATCTATCCTAAGCGTCATCAAAGGTTGAGCGACGATATTTTGCAGACAGGTTTATTGGTTTCTGAGTATCCACCTTCCACACCGCCTTTGCCACAGTATTTTCCGGCACGCAATCGCATCATCAGCGGCTTAGCGGTGGGGGTATTGGTAATAGAGGCCACATTGCAAAGTGGCTCGTTGATCACCGCCCGTTTTGCCTTGAATGAAGGGCGCCAGGTTTATGCTTTACCCGGCTCCATACACAATCCTTTGAGCAAGGGCTGTCATTTTTTAATTAAAGAAGGGGCTAAATTGGTTGAGAGCATAGACGATATATTGGAGGAAACGACGGGTTTTGCTTCTTGGTATGGCGCAAAAATTGACCAGAAAAAGACCGGTGAAAGGCGGGAAGACATTGTTTTAGATAGAAAAGAACAGAATTTACTCAGTAGCGTTGATTTTTCACCGACTTCTTTTAATGCTATTCTTACGCGTACGGGGTTGACGGTGACCGAAGTTTCCGTCATCCTCATGGCCTTAGAATTAAAAGGTTTGGTACGTTTACAAAGCGGCGGCTATGAAAGGGTGTAATTATTCGGTTAACCGAGCGTCGACCGTCAGGGAGTGGTTATAAACGGATAAACCGAGCCGTGACCGAAAGGGCGCGGATAAATTAAGAATAGGTATATATGACAAAAAATTTAGTGATCGTTGAATCTCCTGCCAAGGCGAAAACCATAGAAAAGTATTTAGGTCCCGGTAATACGGTATTAGCCTCCTATGGGCATGTGCGTGATTTAATACCCAAAGAAGGTGCGGTTGATCCCGACAATAATTTTGCAATGCACTATCAAGTAACGGAGAAAAATAGTAAGCACGTAGACGCCATTGCCAAAAGTATGAAATCTGCAGATTGTTTGATTCTAGCCACTGACCAAGATAGAGAAGGTGAAGCCATCGCTTGGTCGGTGCAAGAGCTCATGATAGAGCGTAAACTCTTAAAAGACAAACCGGTAAAACGGGTCGTTTTTA
>JAJXVQ010000079.1 GCA_021782065.1 Pseudomonadota bacterium | reverse complement strand
AATATCAAGGTCAAGCCCTTCGGGTGCGCTTCGCGCAACCTTGACATTCTTTCGGCTTGTAGGCCTCATAACACCTAACTTTCTCCAACTATTTTTTTATTTTGACACAGTTACGTGAACACTACCTTACAAATCGTATCTCTAGGAAAGTGTTATCCCATACAGTCGCTGTTTTTGTGAATAAAATGATTGGTAATCAGCCATTGCAGTTTGATTTGTTAGTGGCACCATGAGGCAAAAGTTGCACATGGCGTCACTGTACTTTTTTGCGATTAATATCCCGTCCTTGCGCCCGTAAGCTGCACGTTATTTTGCGATACCCATAGAATGGGTATCGCTCCCATATATCCCTTATCTCATTGAGCAGCTCCACATCATCTGCATCTATCGCCTGCTTTTTATAGTACAGCGTGGAGCGATTTATTCCCAGTAATTCACATTGGCGACGCACGCTCAATTCCTTATTTTCTCCATTTACCAGCTCTATACGTCGCTCTCGGGGAACTTTCCCAATGCACGCTGTAAAAAATCCTTCTCCACCGTCAATTGATCTATCTTGGCATACAGCTGCTGTGTAACCTTCGTGCTATTTTCATTTTTATTTGCCCCCTTGCTATTTTTTCCCTCGAACGCTACCTCGCCATTTTCCAATAGCTCTTTTTTCCAGGCGTATACTTGACTTGCTGCTACCCGATACCTTTGGCACAAGTCTGCCACTGTTTCTGTATTTTGGATCGCCGCTAACGCTATTACAAATTTCTCTTTATTTGTCCATTGCTTCTTTTTCTTTGACATTTTTTTGTACACCCTTGACCTTCTCGGTCTCAGTATACTCCTAAACTCTTCTCCTTTCCCTGGTCCAAATTTCGGGGGGCACTATAGTTTCTTTCAATATCCATTCCTGATTCATACTAATAGCCTCCTTTTGCTTCCTTCATTTTGCTCTATTAGTATACAATGTACTTATGTATAAAGGTATGGCATCCATGCCGCGCTCGAGCCTACATGGACGTATTTACGGCGTGTTTGACACAACGGCAGCGACAGCTTTGGGCCGGTATCCTAGGCGTTAGAATCTTAGCCTTGTTAATGTTTTACTGGTGCTGCGCCATTCACAATTGCTTGCGGTGCTGCAATGGTGGCTGGTGGTATTGCAACCGCTGGCGGCGGCGTTAGCACTTCTTCTGGCGCCGCAATCGTTTGCAACTGTTGCAATATTGTTGGATTAAAAGGTTGTTGGTTTACATAGGGTACGCCTTGTTTAATCGTAATCTCCAGATTATAAGAATCGCTATTTTCTTGCAGCAGCCCCAATTTTGCTAATTGCCCTAAAACAGCATTCGGGTCGATAGTGTTATTGGCCACCCCTATGTTGCTGTCTATGAGGTCGACAATAAAGGATTGTGCCAAACTTTTGCTGATTTCCAAGTGATAGTACAACGTTATATCTTGCATCAGCGCGCTTATATTATCGAGGGAAGGAGGCAGTTGCACAAAACGTACGGTTCCCTGAGAATGGAGGCTGCCGTTCGGAATCGATAGTTCCAATTGTTTCAACGCTATCTCCGTATTACTTTGCACTAGACCAGGCGCTAATTTCTTGAGGTCTTCGGCCAAAGCATTTTGTAAATCCCCGGTATTTTCTGGCCGCAGGGCGCTTTGCTTAGCATAGACACGAACTTTTTCTTCGATCTCGGCCAATACTTTAAAGTTCAAATTATTAATTTGAAAGTCGAAATTTAATGGGCCATAATTTTGGTTGTTGTACAGGGCATGGTTTATCCCTAAAGTCATTTGGTAACTGATATCCGTTTTTTGGCGTGAGCCCACAAAAACAGAGTTAAAGTCTTGTAGTTTAAATTGCAGTATGGGTGGAATCGACAGATCTATGCCAGGAAGGGTGACTGTTTCAGTGCCCAAATAAACCCCTTGATCTCTTTTGTTGTTTATTTGCACTTGTATGCTGGGAATGTTTAAATAGCCCCTAGAATCGGCATTGACATTAAAATTTTGCACTAAGAGCTGGCCTTTAACACGGCTGAAGTCGCGCGTAAAATTACAATCCAATTGCAGTAGATCTAAATTAAGATTTAATAGTGGTTTGCTCGCCAAGTTGACCGTGGCTTGTAGGGCGGCGTGTACATCCGCTGCATAATGTAAATCGAAAGGAATGCGGATGAGTGCACTGAAAATTTTCTTTTGAAAATGGATTGTGAATAAGCTGTTTTTAGCGAGTTCGGGCAGATGTACCTCCAACACGGCAATACCGAAGAAAAAGTGTGTTTTACCTTCTGCATCGGGAAAGAAAGCGATAGGGCCGTGGTGAATGATGACCTCATGCTGAAGTGCGGGCCACTGTGCTTCCGGGGCATTGTTTCCCCAAGTGACCTTGGCGGTGGAGGATAACCATCCTAGATGATATTGGCTTTGGATCGGTATATTTGGGTTTTTCGCCTGTAGCTCGGCGGTTAAGGCTTCAAAGCGGTTTTTAGCGATTAAGCCCGAAACCAAAGGTAAACAAGCGATAATGGCGATGATAAGGGCTGCTATGGATAAGGACTTTTTCATGATCGGGTGATTTTCCTAATGAACTATATCTGTATACTTTATGCTAGAATGTCGCCTATTACAAGCATAGAGGTAGCTCAGGGGATAGTGTTATGCAAAATATGGCGGTGCCAGTGATTACTATAGATGGGCCGGGGGGGGTAGGTAAAGGAACCGTAGCACACTTATTGGCCAAAAAACTAAACTGGCATTTTTTAGACAGTGGCGCTATTTATCGAGTGGTGGCTTTTGCCGCCGAGAAAGCGTCCATTTCTATGGACGATTGCGATAAACTATTAGATCTTATCCACACCTTAAAGCCTACTTTTTCAAAAGACAATGAAGACATAATGCATGTTTATTTAAAGAAAGAAGATATTACTGAGAACATTAGAGATCCGCAGATAGGTATTGCGGCCTCACGACTCTCGGTACATGCACCCATACGAGCTGCTTTATTGGTCTGCCAGCGTCAATTTCGACAACCTAAAGGCTTGGTTGCCGACGGTCGTGATATGGGGACTGTGGTCTTTCCTGATGCTAAGCTGAAGATTTTTTTGGATGCCTCCCCTGAGGCTAGGGCCGTACGCCGTCATAGACAGTTGCTTGCCGGGGCAATAAATGTTACTCTAAAGGACGTTTTTGTGCAGATCATCGAAAGAGATGAGCGCGATCGTAACCGTGCTGTTGCACCTCTAAAGCCTGCCGAAGACGCTGTTATCATCGATACCACAACATTATCGGTGAAGGAGGTCTTTGCTCAGGTGGTGTTGCAATGGGAGTTGCGCCAGCATGAAAAGTGATTTGGATTGTAACGACTGTTTCTATCTCCTCCCTAACGGTCGCGGCTCGGTGTGTCGTTTATAACTGAGCCGCGACTGCTAGGGAGCGGATAGGGCAATGCGTTTTTCTTCTAAGAAAGCGCGAGTAGTTATGATAAGGGCAGGCGTTGTCTGCTGCTCAAAATGGTTGGTCTGGATATTCTTTAATATCGGGATCGTAGTTGAAACGTGTTGTAAAGCACATAACAAAAAAGACTGTATCTACTCATAGCAGTTGATTTTTAGGTGAAGGCTTTTAAGCCTAACCATAAATGCGGAGAGTATAGTCTGGGAATCTATATGATAAACATTAAACAAGGTGAATTTGCTTCTTTATTAGAACAGAGTTTTGCCAAAGAACAATTAGAAATCGGTGCTATTTGCAAGGGGCGAGTCGTTCGCATTGATAAAGATTACGTTACTGTCGATGCGGGTTTTAAATCCGAGGGCGTTATTTCTCGCGAACAATTCTTAAACGATAAGGGTGAATTAGAAATCGTTGAAGGTGATACCGTAGATGTCGTGCTAGAAGCTTTGGAAGATGGTTTTGGTGAGACGCGTTTATCACGTGAAAAGGCCAAACGCCTAGAAGCGTGGATAGACCTAGACAAAGCATATAATTCACAAGCCACTGTGGTGGGTGTGATCAGCGGTAAGGTCAAGGGTGGTTTTACCGTCGATATTCAATCCGTACGCGCATTCTTACCCGGCTCATTGGTCGATGTACGTCCTGTACGCGATTCCGTAGTCTTAGAAGGCAAAGAATTAGAATTTAAAGTGATTAAAATGGACGCCAAGCGCAATAACGTCGTGGTATCACGTCGCGCCGTGGTGGAATCCGAGGGCAGCACCGAACGTCAAGCGCTGCTAGAAGGTTTATACGAAGGCCAAGTAGTCTTGGGTGTGGTGAAAAACCTAACCGATTATGGTGCTTTTGTGGATTTAGGCGGTATAGATGGCCTGTTGCACATCACTGATATGTCGTGGACTCGTGTTAAACATCCGGGCGAATTATTAGCCGTAGGACAAGAAGTGTCCGTGACCGTGCTGAAGTTTGACAAAGAACGTTCACGCGTATCCTTAGGCATGAAACAATTGGGCGATGATCCTTTCTTTAATACCGTTAACCGCTATCCAGTGGGTTCACGTGTGAAAGGACGTGTCACCAATATCGCCGATTACGGTTGCTTTGTAGAACTCGATAAGGGCGTGGAAGGTTTGGTGCACGTTTCAGAAATGTCTTGGACCAACAAAAATATTCATCCTAGTAAAGTGGTGCAATTAGGCGATGAAATAGAAGTGGTGGTGTTGGAAGTAGATGAAGTCCGTCGCCGTATTTCTTTGGGTATTAAGCAATGCACGATGAATCCTTGGGATCATTTTGCCACTACGCACGAAAAGAATGAGCGCGTTAAAGGGGCTATTAAATCCATTACCGATTTTGGTGTGTTCATTGGTCTGGAAGGCGGTATCGATGGTTTAGTGCATTTGAATGATATTTCTTGGAATGAGCCGGGCGAAAAAGCCATACGCAATTACAAGAAAGGGCAAGAGGTCGAAGCGGTGATATTAGCCGTTGATCCGGAACGCGAACGCATTTCTTTGGGGATTAAACAGTTAGAACAAGATCCCGTGGGTTCCTTCACGGATCGTTTTACCAAGGGCAGCATAGTTGCGGGTACGGTTAAGAACGTAGATGAAAAAGGTGCTGTTATCGATTTAGGTGACGACGTGGAAGGCTATGTACGCGCTTCCGACATCTCTAGAGACAAAGTGATGAATGCTGCGGAACATCTGCATGTGGGCGATAAGATCGAGGCTAAGTATATGAACATCGATCGTAAAACGCGAATGATCAGCTTGTCTATCAAAGCAAAAGATTCTCAAGAAGAAGCTCAAGTGATGCGCGATCTAAATCGTGATGTTGCTGCAAATTCAACTT
>JAJXVQ010000078.1 GCA_021782065.1 Pseudomonadota bacterium | reverse complement strand
CAGGGAAGGAATTATTCCGCGCCAAATTCGTGTGGCGTGAACGCTTGAATTTTATTTTAGAAGACGATTTTAGCATTAAGCGCATTCAGTTTACTGACCTCATACAAGAAGAAGCGGTGGAAGTGAGCACTGAAACCACGGTAGATCAATTCGATGCTGAATTTGTATTGTGTAGTGGTGAATTTGCAGCGCTTTTACCTGCTTTATTGGCTGCTTTAGACGGGGTGGAAGAAAAGGCGGTATTGCCTACGAAAAAAGAACGTGTAATTGCGTAGATATTAATATACTCACAGCAGTGGATTCTATAGGGTAGAAGACTAGCTCTCGAGAACCAGGAGTGACGTACTTATGTCATATACTGGGTGCGAGATGGGCGTAGGCAACAAAGCCTAAAGGTCAAATGCGAAGAGTACAAGGAGATAAAAAATGCCATTTATGACAATCAACGGTCGTCAGTTACATTACCTGGATGAAGGTGAGGGTTTCCCCATATTATTTGGCCATAGCTTTTTATGGAATGCACACATGTGGAAACCACAAATAGAAGCATTATCGCAGCATTATCGTTGTTTGGTCGTTGATTTATGGGATCATGGTCAGTCGGATCATCTCAATGTCGAACGCTATACTATGTCTGAATTGGCCAATGATTATTGGCAATTTACACAAGCCTTGGGCTTGGAGCAATTCGCAGTTGTAGGCTTATCGGTAGGCGGCATGTGGGGTGTACAATTAACACTAGATCATCCTGAAGCGGTCAGCGCTTTAGTCATTATGGATACCTATGTAGGGGCTGAACCTAAAGTGACCCAAGAAACATATTTGGGACTGTTAGCCGCAATGCGAGCGCATAAAGGAGTTTCTGAGGCATTAGCCAATATAATCGCGCCCATATTTTTTTCGCCTAAGACTTGTGTGAATAATCCCAAAATGGTCCAGGACTTCAAAGCACATTTAATGGCTTTTCCTGCAGACAATATTCCTGGCATTGCCACTCTAGGCCATATGATTTTCACTCGCGATTGTTTGCTGGCACGTTTATCAGAAATTAAGCAACCGACTTTGGTAGTCGTTGGTGCGGATGATCAGCCTAGACCACCAGCAGAAGCCAAAGATATGGCCGACCGATTGTGTAATGGAAAGTTAGAGGTGATTAAAGATGCGGGACATATCGCCAACTTAGAACAAGCAGAAGAAGTGACGAAGCTACTCAGTTCATTTTTAGAAAGCCAGATTGTATATTCATCATAATTTTGTCGACCTTCGGTAGAGGACAACAGGATTCTAAAAACCATTAACCCATAAAAAAAGCCACAAATCCCGAAGAATTTGTGGCTTTTTGGCTATTTTTTAGCTAAAAAAGCATTTAGCTTGCTACAGCAACCGAACGGTGCTTAGCAGTACGTTTAGCCTTGCGAGCGGCTGTAGGACGCTTTTTAGCAGCCACAGTTTTGTGGGCTTTACGCGCTACAGTTTTTTTCGCAGTGCTTTTTTTGACGCCAGTCTTTTTAGCGACGCTTTTCTTAGCACCAGATTTCTTAGCCGTAGTTTTCTTTACGGTAGATTTCTTAGCAGTGCTTTTCTTAGCAACGCTTTTCTTAGCGACTTTCTTTTTAGCGCCAGCTTTCTTGGCAGTGCTCTTTTTTACACCAGATTTCTTAGCCGTAGTTTTCTTTACGGTAGATTTCTTAGCGCTAGACTTCTTCTTTTTAGTCGTCTTTTTAGCACCTTTAGACAATGAAGCTTCAGCTTTTTTGAATGCGGCTATAGCTTCTTGTACGCCTTTATTATAAGCTGCGGCTAATTGCTTTTTCAACTCAGCAGCGGCAGCGGCCCTGATCTTAGCGATCTTCTTTGCTGCTTCCTTTCTAGCTGCGGCTACTTTCTTTGCCACGACTTGCATTTGTTTCTTCAAAGCATGCTCGCGTTTGCTTACACCCTTTGAAGCCACTGCTTTACGTGACGCCTTTTTAGCTACGCTCTTACGGGCAACTTTAGCCTTTGCAGGTTTAGTTGCTGTCTTTGCGTGTTTACGTATGGACTTTGCCATCTTGTCTTCTCCTTGATTACCACTACAGTTAAAGTTACGATAAAGAACGAATTCATTATCGTAACGTGATCACCAGTAAAGATAGCACATTTTTTTTATGTCAACACGGTTTTGGAGAAAAAACAGTAAATATTTTCATAAATTTACCGTTTTTAGTGCTATCCCTAGCCGGTAAGAGCTAGTTTACAGTGAAAAAAAGGAAAATTAAATATATTTTTTTGGAAAATCCATAAAAATTTACAAAAATTTGTTTTTTTTGATATGAAAAAGTGCTTTTTGGGATGATAATGAAGGACAATAGGCAGAGATTGTTTAGATGAGAGTGAGTTATGAAGCAAAAAAATGATGTTCTACAGAAAATTCTATCGTTGCGCCAGCTTTTGACGGAGTATAATTACCAATATTACGTCTTAGATGCGCCTACTGTGCCCGATAGTGAGTACGATAGCTTGTTTCAACAACTGTTGCAGCTAGAAGAAGCCTATCCACAATACTTCAGCGCTAATTCACCTACGCAAAGAGTGGGTGCAGAGGCCATCAAAGCTTTTCACAGCATTCGCCACACAATCCCAATGCTGTCAATCGATAATGTTTTTGATGAAGTGTCTTTACAGGGTTTTGCTAGGCGTATCGCAGAGCGATTGCAGAGTAATGATATAGCCTATAGCTGTGAACCTAAACTGGATGGATTGGCAGTAAGTCTGCATTATGAAGCCGGACAATTGGTACGTGCAGGTACGCGTGGCGATGGTGTTATGGGCGAAGATATTACCCATAATGTGCGTACCATCGGCGAAATCCCGTTAATATTACGCAGCACTACACCGCCACAGCATTTAGAAGTGAGGGGGGAAGCCTATATGTCTAAAGCGGTTTTTAATCGCTTAAATGCTGAGGCTCGTCAGAAAGGACAGAAAACATTTGCTAATCCACGCAATGCCGCTGCCGGTAGCTTGCGGCAATTGGACCCGCGTATTATGAAAGAGAGGCGTTTAAGTTTTTTTCCTTACGCGATTGCCTTTATCAGCGACGATACACCTCTAAGTAACAGTCATTATGAACGCTTGTTATCGTTAAAGAAGTGGGGGTTTAAAGTCAATGGGGATAGTGAACGAGTAATGGGTATAGACGCTTGCTTAAAGTATTATGAACACTTGCTAGCACGACGCGCGTCATTGACTTACGATAGCGATGGTGTGGTCATTAAGGTCGATGATATTCATTTACAAGAAGAGCTGGGGGTGGCAACACGAGCGCCGCGTTGGGCTGTGGCATATAAATTTCCTGCCGAAGAAGTCATGACGCAGCTCTTAGATGTTGAATGGCAGGTGGGTAGAACGGGCACATTAACACCGGTGGCGCGCTTAGCGCCGGTATTTGTCGGTGGCGCTACCGTTAGCAATGCCACTTTACATAATTTTGATGAAATGACACGTAAAGACATCCGTATCGGCGATACGGTGATTGTGCGTCGTGCTGGCGATGTCATTCCCGAGGTAGTAGGGGCAGTATTAGCCCAGAGAACGCAAAATACGCACGCAGTGAGCATTCCTGTGCATTGCCCTGTATGTGGAAGCCCCGTATATAAAGTCCCCGATGAAGCCGCTATACGTTGCATGGCAGGGTTGCATTGTCCTGCACAACGCAAAGAAGCCATAGTACATTATGCCTCACGCAAGGCTATGGATATAGAGGGTCTAGGGGATAAATTAATTGAGCAACTGGTTATAAAAAATATTCTACAGTCACCAGCGGATATTTACCATTTAGATTTAAACACTTTAGCAAACCTAGAACGTATGGGTGTTAAATCAGCCGAAAATATCTTGCAAGCGATAGAAACAAGTAAAAAAACCACTTTTGCCAAATTTTTATATGCTTTAGGGATCCGCGAAGTGGGAGAGGCAACGGCTAAAATTTTGGCGCAGCATTTTCAAAGCCTAGAGGCTTTGTATGAGGCCAATGAAGAAGACTTGATGGCTTTAAATGACATAGGCCCAGTGGTTGCCGCGCACATACATGCTTTTTTGAGTGAGGCACACAATAAGAAAATCATTCGGGCGATTGTAGCTGCGGGCGTAAATTGGCCACAAGCCCAAAAGAGGGCATTACAGCCTTTACAAGGACAGACTTTTGTTCTTACAGGCACTTTAGAAACTTTATCGCGTGAAGAAGCTAAAGAGCGTTTAGAGGCATTGGGTGCTAAGGTAAGTAGCAGCGTGTCTAAAAAGACGCACGGCGTCATCGTAGGGGATGCACCGGGTTCTAAGCTGGATAAAGCGCATAAATTACAAGTACCTGTTTTAAATGAAAATGATTTTTTGGCGTTGTTGAAGCAATGGCAAACTGATAAACCGGGGCGCGACTGAAGCGAGCCGCGACTGTCAGATAGTAACCGAGCCGCGACCGTTAGGGAGCGGATGATTGAGATATCTGCTAAAAGTGGCAAAAAGTCGACAGGCCGGTACAAAAATAGACCAAATTAGGCTATACTTCTATACAAGGGCGTTTTTGGCAAGAAAGCCAGCGCATTTTATAGCGGGGGGTAAATCCAATGGCATCTGTCACTGTGCAGCACTACCTAGATGATTCGCATGCGCGTTATGTGAGTATCACGCATACACCCGTTTATACCGCACAAGAAACTGCTGAAGCGGCCCATGTCTCCGGATATCAATATGCCAAGGTGGTAATAGTCAAGGTGAAAAATAAGTTGACTATGTTAGTGGTACCTGCCTGTGAACGTATAGACATCCCGTATTTGAAAAAAATATTTTCCACTTCAACCGTGGAGTTGGTGGCAGAAAAAGAATTTAGCAAACGTTTTCCAGATTGTGATCGGGGTGCAATCCCACCTTTCGGTCATTTATACCAAATGCCAGTGTATGTATCACGAGTATTTCACGCCGATCGCGCTATTGTTTTTAATGCGGGATTACATAATGAGGCAATACAAATGCCTTATAGATATTTCATTGGTCTTATTGATCCAGATGGGTATATAGACTAAATTAATTCGACCTCTACTTCAATCATCCCATTTTGGATACGGGTAGGAAAAGCTTTGATGTCTTCATAAGCGGGTGGAGTGGTGACCTCGCCGGTTTTAACGCAAAAACGCGCGCCGTGACGCGGGCAGACTATTTCATCCCCATCTAATTGACCATCAGCTAAATTGCCACCGTCGTGTGTGCACAGATCTTGTATGGCGTAGATATCGCCTTCCAGGTTGATGATAAGCAATTCTTCTACGCCCGTATCAAAGGTAATCCATTCCCCTGCAGGGATATCC
>JAJXVQ010000077.1 GCA_021782065.1 Pseudomonadota bacterium | reverse complement strand
GTTGTGTCATCCTCGACGCGGCCGCGAGGCCGCAGTCGGGGATCCAGAAAAAAGCCTATATGATCCTGGATCCCCGACCTTCGGTCGAGGATGACAATGTGCTGGATCCCCGACTTCGTCGGGGATGACAAAGCTTCGATTAAAGTTAAATTCGTTTATTCAAATCTCGCATCTTCATTGGCGATGGGTATATACCAAACGCACCTGAAGATGTAACAGGCATATTAATTTCCTTATTGCTCACTCTAATTTGATTATGTTACGATATATCGAGTCATTTAGATAACTCTGATTATTGGAGCTTAAGTAGAAGGAATTTTAATTATGCAATCAGAACAAGATGTTAAAATATTGATCGATGCAACAGCATTTGAACGCGCATTTTTGACCGTTTTAGAAAAAAAAGATCCAACTGCAATTTTTAACGATATTAATTCACTCATTGACTTACATCAGAAACTCTATCATAAACCCGTTGATCTAAAAAAGTTATTTGCTTATAACCCCGCCGCTCAGGAAAATTTTGACCATATCATTCATCAGCAGTGGTTAAGCATTTCCTTTGCCGATGCTAAAGAAAAGTGGTGTTTTTCATGGGGAAGTTATCCTTATCGTTTTGACCCTTCTTCCGCGGGTCTATCCTTTATCGCAACTTTAAAAAAATTTTCGCAAGCTGGTTGGCGTCCACAATTTAAACAGGCTCAATTTAATGCGCTCTTGAGTAAACTTTCACGCATTGAATCTAGAGATTATGAAGATGAAGCACTTGATAGTTATTCTGATATACTCGTTTCACAACTAGAATTTTTAGCGGAATATGCTGACAGAGAAACCGTTAGACAGCGTATAACAAATGCGACTATTTCTGAGAGAAAATTCTTTGACTTTATTACGTTTAATCCCAGACCAGATGAATGGGAAAATAGTAATTTTCCATATTATTTACGGCACATGCGTGTCTATCCTTTACTGCGCGCTTTGCTGCAAACAAAGCTCTTCGATGCTAATATGCGTGATGATACAAACGTCAATGCGCCCTTATTAGTGCATATTGTTCGTTTCATTCAATTGAGTGACTCACGAAATAAAGATCGGCTAATAAAATTATTAATTGACCATGGCGCAGATCCAGAAGCAAGAGATAATTATGGCCGTGGCGCTAATGCCTGCTTTCCACACGCGGATCAAAATCTAGACGCTAGTTATGTTAGAACCATGAGCGGAAATACGAATCAAGTATTGTATGCGACATTATACTTATCTTCGATCGCATCACGCCCGAGTTCGTATCCAACACTTTCTTCCCCAAGAACATCTAGCTCAAGTTTATGTCAAACACTCTCTTCCTCGAGCACATCGAGCTCGAGTTTATATCCAATACTTTCTCTCGCAGAAGAAAATGATTTAACTCAATTAGTCGCAACAATCTTAATGGCTGATATGCCGTCTCGAGAGAAATGGCAAAATTTAAATGCTTTGAGCCGTTATTTTCTTTTCAACCATACTATAGAAAGCCACAAGGTTGACCTTAAGCGGTTAATGAAAAACCCCTCGATCAAAAAAGCCTTTCTAAATTTATTTTTAGATTATTTAAACGAGGATTACCTAGAGCCACTCTGTTTTTTAGAAAATTTTTATTCTGCTGAAGAATTAAAAGGGCTGGATTTACTCAGCCCATTGGAACCGGATGATTTAGACAGATTAGTTAGTACTTTGCATAAAATCCCCCTGAACGTTTCGCATATAGCAACTAGAACGCGATGTGCTTTGATCAGTAGTGAAGAACATTTGAGAATACTGAAACATACCGATACTACTAACCCAGAGAGTATTCTAGAGAGAGCGGTGAGAAACAATCATTGGTCTCACTTAATACCTTTACTGCATAATGTAGCCCCAAGCGAAGCGGGTGAGATAATAAATTTTGCATGGCCTATATTATTAAAAAAATTATATGCCCAGCAAGAAATTTATTGCCGTGAAAGGACTGCTGCTGGTAAGTATGATCTTGATGCTAAACTTAGGGGTGACTTTGCCATGGCAAGTATAAGTACGATGGTGAATACATGTTTGCACTATAGCTTAAAATACAACGTTACTATTTATTCTTTTACGGAATCCTGCATTATAAAGATAATTCACATAGACGATCTTGACCTCTTACAAAATTTATGCGCCTATATTACTGAGCATGGCGGCAAATTGCCTGATGGCCCATGGTTTATCAACCTGTTAAATTGGCGGGGAGAACTGCTACAATCACTTTTCTTTTCAAAGGAAGAAAGCGAAATATTTATAAAAAAGATAAGAGTGCTTTGCGACAATTTCCCGGAATTGCAACGCCATGTTCCGGATTTGTATCCATCATCTTTTGATGGCGATAAACAGGGATCTACCCCTGTTGTTGCAGACAAAATTTTAGCGGAAATATCAGATTTTATTGCTACACCGGCGGCTGGCATTTTGGACTCTGCAACTGATTTATGGTCTAACTTTTCACCTTTCAGCGCTTCATCTTCTAACGTTTCATCTTCTAGCAAGTTTTTATCAGCACCACCTACCGCCCCACCACGTATGCATCATATATCACAATCAACTAACGCTCGCTCTACCTCTTCTAGTTCTTCATCTTCTAGTTCTACATTTTTTAGCGCTTCTTTTAGTGGTTCATCTTCTAATGCTTTATCTTCCAGTGCGCCTGTCGTTTCAAGACGTAACCCACCCAGTTATGAAGCCCCTATTCAGGAAGAAATAGATTCTTTCATACCACCGCCTACATCGTCAGTACCTGGCGCATCGGCTCAAAGCATGGCAGAGCTCATTAAGTTACCTCCTCCGCTAACGGCGCCCCCGCGCGCAGGCACGAGCACGACGGAGAGGTCGCGTGACCGGGCCCGGCCAGCTAGGAACTATAATATTTAACCTTTGCTCTTTTTACAATCAAAATGCAAAGCATCGCCCTTAACCGAAACTTTTACTGTATCACCAGGCAGATAATCGCCTTTTAACAAATTTTGAGCCAAAGGATCTTCCAAGTATTGCTGCACCGTGCGCTTCAACGGACGCGCACCATACAAGACATCGTAGCCGCGCTCCGCCAAATAATCTAGAACTTTTTTATCGCATTCTAAAATAATATCGTTGTGTTTTAAACGTTGTGCTAAACGCTCAATTTGCAAACCTGCGATATGCTCAATTTGTGCCTCACTTAAGGGATGGAATACGACTATTTCATCTAAGCGATTAATGAATTCAGGACGGAAATGTTCTGAAACCACTTCCATCACTTTGGCCTTCATGGTGGCATAATCGGTTTCACCTTTTTGCACGCTTTCTTGGATTAACATGGAACCTAGATTAGAAGTCATGACAATAACCGTATTTTTAAAATCAACCGTACGGCCTTGACCATCGGTTAAACGACCATCGTCTAAGACTTGCAATAAAATATTAAACACATCGTGATGCGCTTTTTCAATTTCATCCAACAGAATCAACGAATACGGTTTACGACGTACCGCTTCGGTCAAGTAACCGCCCTCTTCATAACCCACATAACCCGGAGGAGCGCCTATTAAACGCGCGACTGAATGTTTTTCCATAAATTCCGACATGTCTATACGAATCATGGCATCTTCGGTATCAAATAAGAATTGCGCTAAGGCTTTACACAATTCGGTCTTACCCACGCCGGTAGGTCCCAAAAATAAGAAGGAACCTATGGGACGATTCGGATCAGATAAACCAGCACGCGAACGACGAATAGCATTAGATACTACGGAAACGGCTTCATCCTGCCCCACTAAACGTTTATGCAAAGCATCTTCCATTTTCAATAACTTTTCTTTTTCGCCCGTTAACATGCGATTGACAGGAATATGTGTCCATTTAGACACAATTTCAGCGATTTCCTCTTCGGTGACCGCAGTGCGCACCAAACGCGTAGGCTGTCCTTCCAATTGACTTGCTGCTTGCAATTGTTTTTCCAGTTCAGGGATACGGCCATATTGCAACTCAGACATTTTCGCAAGATCATTCGCACGACGCGCACTTTCCATTTCCATGCGTGCCGTTTCTAATTTTTCTTTTATCCCTTTAGTTCCTTGAATGGCGGCTTTCTCTGCCTTCCACACTTCAGAAAAGTCTGCAAATTCACGCTCTAGTTTTTTGATTTCAACTTCTAAGTCCTGCAAACGTTTTTTAGAAGCCTCATCTTTTTCTTTTTTCAAAGCTTCTCGCTCGATTTTCAATTGAATTAATCGTCGTTCTATTTTATCCATTGCCTCGGGCATGGAGTCTATTTCCATGCGTATATGGCTCATCGCCTCGTCGATTAAATCGATAGCTTTATCTGGTAATTTACGTCCTGAAATATACCGATGTGATAGTGTTGCCGCCGCAACTATGGCTCTATCGGTTAATTCCACGCCATGGTGAATTTCATACCGTTCTTTCAACCCCCGTAAAATGGCAATCGTATCTTCAACGCTAGGCTCATCCACCAATACCATTTGGAAACGTCGCTCTAAGGCCGCGTCTTTCTCTATGTATTTGCGGTATTCATCTAAAGTAGTAGCACCGATGCAATGCAACTCGCCACGCGACAAAGCCGGTTTTAACATATTGCCGGCATCCATAGCTCCTTCCGCCTTACCCGCACCGACGATCAAATGCAACTCATCTACAAATAAGATGACCTGCCCTTCTTGTTTATTCAATTCAGTTAACACCGCTTTTAAACGCTCTTCAAATTCGCCGCGATATTTAGCACCTGCCACCAAAGCCCCCATATCCAATGCCAAGACTTTTTTATTACGCAAACCTTCGGGAATTTCGTTGTTAATAATACGTTGCGCCAAGCCTTCCACAATGGCCGTTTTACCCACACCGGGCTCACCGACTAATACGGGATTATTTTTAGTACGTCGTTGCAATACCTGAATGGTGCGACGAATCTCCGCATCGCGCCCTATGACTGGATCTAATTTGCCTTCTAAAGCTCGTGCCGTTAAATCAACGGTATATTTTTGTAATGCATAACGCGCATCTTCAGCACCTTCACTCATCACTTTTTCTCCTTGTCGTAATTTGTCTATAGCCTGGGTGAGTTTGTCTTTAAGATTCCCCCCCATTTTAGCCCCTTTATATAAATCTTGCAGCAACTCTTTTAAGGCACAATCCACGTCTAGTACTGCTAAAATGAACCATTCACTAGAAATGAATTGATCTTGATGTTCACGTGCTAATTTTTCACAAGCGAATAATATGCGTTGTAAATCACGTGACACATGCACATCGTTTACATTAGCCACTTGCGGCATGCTTTTTAGCAATTCATCCAGGCGCGCGCGCAATGCTGGTAAAGCAATACCGCAATGGTTTAACAACTGCCCCACCGTACCACCTGCTTCCAATAATGCCAGTAATACGTGCTGCGGCTCAATGAATTGATGTTCCTGCGTCACAGCAATAGATTGCGCCCGTTCTATGGCCTTTAAAAAGGATTGTGTAAATTGGTTCATATCCATAAAAGTTTCCCTAAAAACAATACTTTAATAGTATATATTCATCGCTAATAAAGATGAATACTCTAGATTTGAATCGAAGCTTTGTCATCCTCGACCGAAGATCGAGGATGGCGACGTTCTGATTTACCGTTACTTTAATCAT
>JAJXVQ010000076.1 GCA_021782065.1 Pseudomonadota bacterium | reverse complement strand
AATTACGCTATCTTTAGGCATATTGCCCTCAACATCCTTCGTAAAGATACTTTCAAGAAGGCAAGTGTTAAGCGAAAAAGACAAATGGCAGCTCTTGATGATGAATATAGAACCACTTTGGTCAAAGAATTAGCAATTTAGATGCGGTTGCCCTGTATATATCTATAGTTTACAAAGCCTATGTAACCCCGTATAGTACATTCTATTCATCCTCCTGCATTAAGGTTGTGTGCTATGCACTTAATCCTAAAAAAAGCCCTTTCTTTGGCTGGTTTTGTTTATTTAATAGCTATCTCTATACCCGCACAGGCCGATAAGTTCAGCCAGCGTCCCGATGTGCAAGCCTTTATCCAAACTATAGTGCAACAAGATGACTTTGACGCTAAATCTTTAAATAAACTATTTGATGAGGTCGAGCTACAGCCTGAGGTCATTGTACTCATCAGTCATCCAGCCGAAAGCAGGGATTGGCTGTTTTATAGAAAGCATTTTATCACTGATAAGCGTGTAGCAGAGGGATATCGTTTTTGGCAGAAGCACTATAGGGTTTTAGCCAATATTCAGCAACAATACGGGGTACCGGCCTCGGTTATCGTGGCTATTTTGGGCGTAGAAACCTTTTATGGCGAAAGAGAGGGCGAATATCGTGTTATGGATGCCTTGGCTACCCTCGCTTTTGATTACCCACCGCGGCAAAAGTTCTTTCAAAAAGAGTTAGCGGAGTATTTGTACCTCACCCGTGAGCACGACATCGCACCGCTGTCGCTAAAAGGCTCATATGCGGGCGCGATAGGAATGCCACAGTTTATGCCTAGCAGTTATAGACGATACGCCGTGGCTTATAAAGGCCTACACCATATCAATTTAAAAAAAGACAATAATGACATCATGGCCAGCGTCGCGAACTATTTAAAGGAAAATGGCTGGCAACGCGACGAGCCTATTGCGACTAAAATGGTTGTTACCGAGAAAAGTGCGCTAAAGACCTTAACCCCGAATGTGCCACCTACTAAAACCTTAGGAGAATTGCGCGTAATGGGTTTTAACGTCGATAGCAAATATAGCTCGACATTAAAAGCAAATATTATACAATTGGCTATGCCTGATGAGCCCCTCTACGAGATGGGATTTAATAATTTTTACACCATTATGCGTTATAACACCAGCGTGAATTATGCCATGTCCGTGTATATACTCAGCGGCGTATTAGAGGAGTGTTGGCAAGAAAAATTGCGAAGTTGCAATATTGCGTAAGGGGCGTTGAAATATAAAGAGGTATTTGTAGGGACGGTTTTTCAACCGCCCCTACAGTCGATCTGCAATATAGAAACTAAACTGCTTCTTGCGGTGCTAACGGAATAACGTCTACGTATTGGCGTTGCAACAAGCCACGACGTTCAAATTTAACGTGGCCTTCTACCAATGCATACAAGGTGTAATCCTTGCCGAGGCCTACGTTCCAACCAGCGTGGTATTTAGTGCCACGTTGACGAATCAAAATATTGCCTGCCAAAACTTGCTGACCGCCGGTCTTTTTCAGACCTAGGTATTTGGGTTGTGAATCGCGGCCGTTACGGGTACTACCGCCTGCTTTTTTGTGTGCCATTTGTCTGTCTCCAAATTAGATGAGAATATCCGTTATTTTCACTTTAGTGTAACTTTGTCTATGACCTTGTCTTCTTAGATAGGTCGTGCGACGCTTAAATTTAATAATGTTTATTTTTTTGCCACGACCATGCTCAACCACAGTTGCTAAAACGCGGCTACCCTTCAGTAAAGGCGTGCCTACTTTCACTTCCTGACCGGTATTTACCAATAGAACTTCATTAAATTCGACTTCGCCCCCTTCTGCTACGGGCAATTTTTCAACAGAAATCACTTGATCTTTGGTGACTGGATATTGCTTGCCACCCGTAATAATAACCGCATACATTGTTCATACTCCAAAATTTGGCGAAAATGGGACCTATACAGAGGTCAAAAATAGCTGTCTATAATACGACATTGTTTAATGAGATGCAAGGGCCTTTAGCAAACAATATAAAATGCCTTCATTAGCCAGTTTACTTCAACAGAGGGGGTAATGCTTGCTTTTAATATAACTTAATCGCCTTTGCCCTGAAATTGGAAGTGGATATGAATTTTTGATTATAAACTAATCAAAATGAAATAGGAAATGTTGTCTCTCAAGACCCGATATTATCCTCAAATTTGCTAATATTTTGCCCGGATGTATTCATTTTTCGCTTCGTCGATAAACCCAATGGCTACAGGCCCTAATGTGTTCTTTTAGGCAAGGTATAATGTGGTGGAAAGGTAAAATGCTTATCTATACGCCAAAACTCATAGGCATGCCCTGTACTGAAGTGGCAGTGCTGGTATAGCCTTAAGGCTCTTTCATTATTTGCGGCTACCATCATATGAAAATGGGTCTGGCCGTCGGCAATTAAGGTATTTAAAACCAGTTTTAATAATTGCAGGCCAAAGCCAAAATGTTGTTTCTCCGGCACAATGCCTATATCGTGTAAGCAAGCAGAGCCATTAGGCTCTATGCGCACATGCGCTGCCCCGATAACTTCGCCATGATGCAGGGCTAAAAAACAGCGTCTATTGAGCATAGTCATAGTTTTGGTAAAGCGCTCCGTCATTACTTCCACATTGGAACCAAAGCAACGGGTATGTACCTCTGCAAGATGTAGGATATGTTCTTTTTCCTGTCCCAGTATCAATTCGATAGGGTCGCTGGTATAAATTTCTTCTGCCCCCAGATTATCTCGCCTTAAAATATATTCCGAATGTGTTTTTTTGGCGCCTAAACGGGTGAAAGTATTCACTAAACCTACATCTTGTTCGCCAGTCGAGAGCAATAGCGCATCGTATTGTATCATTTGCAGATGATCGCGGGCATATTCTAGTAATTCTTCAAATAAACTTTGGTTGCGAAAGTCTGGATGAATGGCGAAGGAAACTTCAATGAGAGAATCTTCAAAACTAAAGGTGCTTAAATAGCCAATCATTTTATTGTTTTGATATAGGCAATAGTCACCGGGAACTTCGCGCCTTAATTTAAGTATCTCCCAATACAGCATAGGCTTATAACCATCGGCGGCTTTGCAAGCCGCAATCAACTCTTTTAGATCGGCTATTAACTGTTCGCTAAATCCATCGTATTCCTGTAATGTAATCATGACTAATCCTAATGTGAAGATTGAGATGGGTTTGGCGAGGGGTGAAATATACGATACACATCAATTTTGTCAAATTCATAACTCTGATTGCAAAACTCACAATTTACAACTAAGGTAGTTGTACTGTTCAAAACATCCATAATTTCTTCTTCTCCGAAGGTAATAACCGCCTTTTCACTTTTTTCTTTAGAGCAAGAGCATTTAAACTCAACCGGACTTTCTATGAACCATTGCATGTCTTCACTGTGAAACAAACGGTGCATTAAGGCCATGGGCGCTACGCTCAATAATTCGGGTTGGGTTAGGGTATCTGCTAAACAAGTGACGTGTTGCCACATATCTTCGGTCATGGCATCATCGGGCAAACTTTGCAGCATCAAGCCTACAATATGTTCATGAGTAGAGGCAAAATAAAATTTTGTGGGTAGTTGCTCGGATTGTTGAAAATAACTTTCTAAACATAAGGCTAAATTATCGTGTTCTAAAGGGATTATGCCACTATAGGTTTCTTGCGAGGTCGCTTGCGTGATGCTGATTAAACATTGTGCCCCAGAAAATAGGGACGTGTTGAAAGCAAGATCGATACCCTCATCCCACTTGGCTAAACCGCGTAAATGAAATAAATGATTACATTGCGCTAGCAATAATTTTATAGGGCCAGGGCCTTCGATTTGCAAAGTGGTGCGACCTTCGTATTTTAAAGTGCTGGAAATAAGGGCGCTGGCCGCCAAGGCCTCACCTATTAACATACGTATTGTTATTGGATACGGATGTATGGATTGAATAGCGGTATAAGCGCGATCTAAATGGATCCATTGGCCTCGCACGTGCAGATCTTTCAAGATGAAATGTTGCAGGCAATCTTTGGGTAGAGAAAAAGAGGGCGTCATATCACTTAGTACCAAATAAGCGATCCCCTGCATCGCCTAACCCCGGTAAAATGTAGCCATGTTCATTGAGCTGCCTATCTAAAGAAGCGGTGTATATTTTGACGTCTGGATGCGCAGAGGCTACCACATCCACCCCTTCCGGGGCACAGGCTAAGCAAACCAGTGTAATACGGTATATACCGCGTTCTTTTAATAGGCTAATGGCCTTGGCTGTAGATCCACCCGTGGCCAACATGGGATCGCAAACAAAATAAGCACTGTTTTCACTTTTGTGTGGAATTTTAAAATAATATTGTTTAGGTTGTAAGCTTTCTTCATCGCGATATAAGCCTATATGCCCAACTCTAGCTTCTGGAATGAGCTGTAAAAAGCTTTCAGTCATTCCTAGGCCCGCACGTAAGATAGGCACGATAACTGGATATCGGTCTGTGAGCATAGGGGTTAGCATGGTTTCTAAGGGCGTGGCAATGGACACCTCGCTTAAACTTAAATCTTGAGTCGCCTCATAGGCAATCAGCAGCGTAATTTCAGCCACCAACTCGCGAAAAATCTTCGAGGGTGTTTTTTTATCGCGCAACAGGGATAATTTATGTGCAATTAAAGGATGTTTGACACAATAAAAAAGAGGAAACTGAGCCAGTGGCGCGACTAAGGGCATGTTTATTATCCTGTTGTTTTAGGCTATTATATCATTTTATCTTTAGGGATTAAAGCAAGGATCTTAGTCACATATTGCGCTATTTAAGGACTAATGTGCTTTTTAATGCAAAAAAGGCGAATAATACCTTGACGTGGGCCGGATAGATTGGTATAAATGGCGTCTCTTGTTTGTAGGCAAAACGGGTGCTTAGCTCAGTTGGTAGAGCATCGCCTTTACACGGCGAGGGTCGGGGGTTCGAGACCCTCAGCACCCACCACTTACAGGAAGAGAGTTCATTAGCGGAGTGGTAGTTCAGTTGGTTAGAATACCGGCCTGTCACGCCGGGGGTCGCGGGTTCGAGCCCCGTCCACTCCGCCATTCTTTACGATGCTGTTGTTAGGCATCCTGTTTTTAGCTGGCGTAGCTCAGTAGGTAGAGCAGCTGATTTGTAATCAGCCGGTCGTCCGTTCGATTCGGATCGCCAGCTCCATGAATATCAAGTACTTAGGTTATTTCACGAACGACAAAAGACGTTCATGGGACACTGGCGGGACACTTTAAAATAAATAGCAGCAATAACTGGCAATAAATCTATCGCACTTTTTTGCTGATAGTGGTTGTATTACCCCATAAGATTAGCTACAATGAAATTAACGTGGGAGGGAAATATCCTGAAAGAACTCTGCCCGCTAAATTATTTCAGCCTATTCATAATGATCAATTGAAACAAAAGATAAATCTCTTGGCAGGACTCCCCCATCGTGGCAAAACAACAAACGGCGACATAGAGCTAATGAAGGAATTGTCTATCGCTGGTAATGCCAGCGGTTTGTTCTGTTTAGCAACGGCTACATATAGTGGGGATAAGATAGGGGTTCTAACCGTAACAATGGCATTCGGTTAAGCTCCTGTTGTCGCAATTTTAGACGCATTGCTACTTTGCCATTTGGTATAAGGTTTTCTAGATCGCCTAGGATAATGGCGGCCAGCCCGTATTTTTTGC
>JAJXVQ010000075.1 GCA_021782065.1 Pseudomonadota bacterium | reverse complement strand
TGATTATACGCCCAATGAGGATCTTTTTTTGAGGATAGAAAAAGTTTTATGCTGAATCTTTGATCTAAATTTGGTCAGAATGCAATGGGGAATGTTGTACTCTCAAGTTACAGAAATAAGTAATAAACCTGTGGTTATCATAGAAGGTGATTTAAATGCTACCATACAATTAATGAACATGGTAGAACTTGATGAAGGCGTAAAAATATTATCAGACAACGCGGCCGCGTTAGTCAATGAAGCTTTAATGGAAAAACCACATCAAGCGGAGAAACAGGGTCAATTTTTTGATCCGTCTTTAAAACAAGATGTACAGCCAGAAAAAAGCTGTTATAGCCCACACTATCACTAGCCTTCTGTATCTTATTGTGATATCCTGTATTTCCATCGTATAGACACTTTGCGCAGCCATAATTTGATATTTATACCATCCCAAATACAGGCCATCTTGCATTGTGAAAAATATTCACAGATGAGGAATTATGCTCATATTTTTCACAATGCAAGCTGACTCATATTTGAGCGCTAAAAACCTCACTAATGGCCGCGCAAAGTAAGCATTTTTCATCTACGTAGGGTTTAATTATGACCAAATATATCTTTGTGACCGGTGGTGTTGTTTCTTCTTTGGGCAAAGGCATTGCTTCTGCCTCCTTAGCCGCCTTATTAGAGGCGCGTGGTTTAAAAGTCACTCTTATTAAACTAGATCCTTATATCAACGTCGATCCAGGAACGATGAGCCCTTTTCAACATGGCGAAGTTTTTGTAACCGAAGATGGTGCTGAAACCGATTTGGACTTAGGTCATTACGAGCGCTTTATACACAGCCGCATGACACAAAATAACAATTGCACCACTGGGCGTATTTACGCCTCGGTCATTGCTAAAGAGCGCCGTGGTGATTATTTGGGACAAACGGTACAGGTGATCCCACATATTACGGATGCTATTAAAACAGTGATCACTAAAGGCGCGGATGCTATGGATATTGCTTTGGTAGAAGTTGGGGGTACAGTGGGAGATATAGAATCGCTGCCATTCTTAGAAGCAATTCGACAAATGCGCACTGAATTAGGCTCTGAGCAAGCGCTGTGTATACATCTAACCTTGGTGCCAGTATTAAAAACTTCGCAAGAAATCAAAACCAAACCCACGCAGCATTCGGTCAAAGAATTACGCTCCATAGGCATACAACCCGATATTCTAATTTGTCGTTCTGAAGAAACCTTACACGCGGAAGAATGCGCTAAAATTGCTTTATTTACCGATGTGAAAGTAAAAGCGGTGATATCCTTGCCGGATGTAGACAATGTACATAGCATCCCTGAATTGCTGCAAAAACAGGGTGTGGATGAACTGGTATTAGAAAAATTTAAAATCACGGCTCCAAAAGCCGATCTACACGATTGGCAGCGCGTGGTGGCAGCAGAGAAGAACCGTCATCATATAGTCCATATTGCCCTGGTAGGCAAATATGTAAATTTAGCCGATGCTTATAAATCATTAAATGAAGCTTTAAGCCACGCAGGCTTGCAAACGCAAGCCAAGGTTGTTATTCATGCCGTAGAAGCCGAAGACATTGAAAGGAAAGGTGTAGCGCTATTAAAAGACATGGATGCTATTTTGGTACCCGGTGGGTTCGGGTCGCGTGGAGTAGAAGGCAAAGTTTTAGCAGCACAATATGCACGTGAGCACCGTATTCCTTATCTAGGTATTTGTTTAGGGATGCAAATTGCAGTTATAGAATTTGCGCGTCATGTAGTGGGGTGGTCAGAGGCCAATAGTACCGAATTTATGGTTAATACACCGTATCCAGTAATAGCGTTGGTTACACAATGGCAAGATGTAACAGGTAAAGTAGAAAATAGGGCCGAGGATGGGGATAAAGGAGGTACTATGCGTTTAGGTGCGTATCGTTGTGCCTTGACTAACGACTCTTTGGCTTATGCTTGTTATCAACAAGATACTATTGTGGAGCGACACCGCCATCGCTATGAAGTTAATAACGTGTTATTGCCGCCATTAGAAGCGAAAGGGTTGCGGGTAAGTGGTCGCGCAGAGAAAGAGCAATTGGTAGAAATGATAGAATTGGCCGATCACCCATGGTTTTTGGCTTGTCAATTTCATCCCGAATTTACCTCTACACCGCGCGAGGGTCATCCTTTATTTAGCAGTTTTATTAGCGCTGCGATCAAAGAACATGAAAGAAAAGAACGGTAACTACTATCCCATCCGCTCCCTGACGGTCTTGGCTCGGTTCATCCGTTTATACCGAACCGCGACCGACCGTCAGGGAGCGGATGAATGTGATATGCTCTAATGTGTCCCATATGGGCTTTTCTTGAAAGTGGCGCGAGTAGTTGCAAAGAAAGAACGCATCAGACAGAAACGAGGAACAGTATATGAAACTATGTGGTTTTGAAGTAGGATTAGATCAACCGCTTTTTGTGATGGCAGGTCCTTGTGTAGTGGAAAGTGAAGCTTTGGCCATAGAAACAGCGGGCTATCTTAAAGAACTTATGGAAAAGCGGGGCATAAACTTCATTTATAAATCTTCTTTTGACAAAGCCAATCGTTCTTCCCATGATAGCTTTAGAGGTTTAGGTATTGATAAGTCTTTGACTATTTTAGCCAAGGTTAAAAAAGAAATCGGCGTGAGCATCATCACCGATGTGCATGAAGATAGCCCTTTAAACGAAGTGGCGAGTGTGGTGGATGTATTGCAAACCCCGGCATTTTTATGCAGGCAAACGAATTTCATTCAAAAAGTAGCCGCTGTGGGTTTACCCGTAAATATCAAAAAAGGCCAGTTTTTAGCACCTTGGGATATGAAACATGTAGTGGCCAAAGCGAAAGCCGTAGGTAACGAACATATCATGGTGTGTGAACGCGGCGCTTCTTTTGGCTATAATAATTTAGTCTCGGATATGCGATCTTTAGCCATTATGCGCGATTGCGACGTACCGGTTGTATTTGATGCCACGCATTCGGTACAATTACCAGGTGGGCAAGGAACGCAATCGGGTGGACAACGTGAGTTTGTGCCTACCTTAGCACGCGCCGCGGTGGCAGTGGGTATAGCGGGTTTATTCTTAGAAACGCATCCGCAACCGGAAAAAGCATTGAGCGATGGCCCTAATTCTTGGCCTTTACATAAAATGCCTGTATTGTTGGACCAGTTACAAGCATTAGATGACATCATTAAACGACAGAAAGCATACGATCTAGCATAAAGGGGTAAAACATGTCTACTATTATAAAACGAGAAGAGCAATTTTGTGCACACAATTATCATCCTTTACCTGTAGTATTAGTCAAAGGGGAAGGCGCTTTAGTATGGGATGAAAATGGCCGTGAATATATAGACATGATGAGTGCTTATTCTGCGGTCAGTCATGGTCATCGTCATCCCAAAATTGTCAAAGCCTTAGAAACGCAATTATCGCGTTTGGCCATAGTGTCGCGTTCTTATTATAGCGATACCTTGGCTGATTTTTTACAATATGCGTGTGAATTATTTGGTTATGATAAAGGGCTACCCATGAATACGGGTGCTGAAGCAGTGGAAACAGCTTTAAAATTGGCACGCAAATGGGGTTATAAAGTCAAAAAAGTACCTGCAGATAAAGCAGAAATAGTCGCTTGTCGTAATAATTTTCATGGACGCACCATTGCCATTGTAGGCATGTCTACCGAAGAACAATATCGCGATGGCTTTGGTCCATTCCCTGCTGGTTTTAATGTCGTTCCTTATGGCGATATGGATGCTTTAGAAAAAGCAATTACGCCCAATACGGTGGCTTTTATTGTTGAGCCCATTCAGGGCGAGGCCGGTATTATGGTGCCGCCAGCAGAGTATTTAAAAAAATGTGCGAACTTGTGTAAACGCCATAATGTGCTGCTAATTGCCGATGAAATTCAAACGGGTTTAGGGCGCACGGGTAAGCGCTTAGCCTGTGATCACGAAGGTGTTAGACCCGATATATTGGTATTGGGTAAAGCCCTAGGCGGTGGCGTGTTGCCGATTTCCTTGGTGTTAGCTGATGATGCCATTATGTCGGTGTTACATCCTGGCGATCACGGCAGTACCTTTGGTGGTTATGCTTTAGCGGCTGCAGTGGGTTTGGCTGCTTTAAAAACCCTAGAAGAAGAGAAATTAGCCGAACGCGCCATGGTCTTGGGTGAACGTTTAATGAAAGGCTTAAACACTATCTCGCATCCAGCTATTCGCGACATTCGTGGCAAAGGCTTGATGATAGGCATCGAAATAGATCCCAAAATTATTCACGGCCATGATTTAGCCGAGAAACTTTTACAACAGGGTATTTTAACCAAAGAAACACATCATGTGGTGATTCGTTTGGCACCGCCACTGGTGATCAGCGAGGCGTTGATAGACCGAGCAATTGAAGAAATTAAAAAGGTATTTGTTGAGATTAACTAAATTAAAAAAACACAGACAAATTATTTGATATAGGAAAATTTATGGCAGCCAGTAATCCGTTCAAAACTTATCTTCCCGGGGGTCGAGGTCGTAACTCTAGACGAAGTGGACTACAAAACCAAAACTTAAGTTTAAACATAGACCCCAATCTTAATGGCACAAAATTCTATTCTATTGTTGATAATATTCTTACTCTTGCGGTTGTTCAAAACGCTGCTGGTTATCAATTATTTCTACTGGACAAGGATAAAAAATATATTGGGAATACGTATTGTCATGCAGATGAAAATGTAGCGCAGGCTGTTATTGCCTTTATTGAAGATAAAAATTTTAGTGGGTTAATAAGATATCTCAAAGGAAATTCTGTGAACGAACCGCCGAAAAAGAAATTAGAAACAGACGATATTATAATAAATCATATTTTCTGCGCGGCGAAAGAACTATTTATAACTCCCCAGAATGCTATGATAATATCAAAAAGCTTAGATCGACCGTCGCACAGAGAGATATCCGATGAGGAACTGCTGTTACCTCCCTCGTCAGAACTCATGAAGGTCGCTGAGCAAGGTGAACTAGATAGACATGAACAAAAGAGAACAAGTAGAACTGTTAATCATGTCGAAATTATTTATTCTGGTGCTAGTGGTTCCCCATTGTACGGTAGCCCCAGCCTATCTTCATTAAATAAAGAACAACATGAAAAATGGATCAGTCCCCACACCTACCGTCCATAAATAATTTCTATGCCCATCATCACAGGGATTCACCCAATTCATCTCTATATTCTTCCCATTTTATTTTTAGGGGGGCTTGCCTTCGCCCATCTCGCGCTAGAAAAAATTGCCAGTTCAAGCTTGTTAGCCCCAAAGTGGACATGACAATTTTGGACTAACATTGGGGGCCAAAACTTGCAGCCAATTTCCCAGCTATGATACCCTAGGCTGGTTTCATAGGCACGTAGCTCAGCGGTAGAGCACCACCTTCACACGGTGGGGGTCGGTGGTTCGACACCACTCGTGCCTACCAACCCGCCTATTTTACCCCCATAAATTGGCTATGGGCATTGCCCATAAGTTTTGGCCAAATGGTAATCCAAATCACCTATGCCCAATTGTTTTATCGTAAATTGTTTGTATTTTTTTTGCAATTTAGATAAATTATGTTCGAGTGTTCGCCAAACAAGTTCAAAGTCAATGCTAAAATAACCCTCAGCAATCCCCTCATTTTCTAATATTATTTAAAAGTTTTTTTGTGAATATATGGTTGCCGAAATTAACACTGTTTCTATTAACGGCTAAAAAACTTGCATTATTTTA
>JAJXVQ010000008.1 GCA_021782065.1 Pseudomonadota bacterium | reverse complement strand
TAACGGCTAAAAAACTTGCATTATTTTAGAGTTTCGTGATAGTAAGCTGGCTACAAAATAGAGCAAAAACAGACTAAAAGAGTCGCATAAGAAAATGAGGGGATTGCTGAGATCTTCACCGGGAACTGCTGGCAATGCGCCTTTTAAATTGGGTATAGGGTTTTGTTCACGTGGACGGTATTAGACTAGAAAACAGGATAATTGCTTGTTTTTAAGAGGTTTTTTGGACTTTTTTGGATGTTATAAGATCTATTATTGGTGGAGGCGGCGGGAATTGAACCCGCGTCCGTAAATTCTCCGCCCTTAGCACTACATGTTTAGCCGTATTATTTAATTTGACTACTCAGGCTCCAATCGGCAGGATCCTAAGCAGCGAAGCCCTAAATTCAACTGACTAAGCAGGGGCACTACTTTAGCCAGCGGTCCTGTATTGTATTACCCTCACCGTAAGCCCACAGGCGGACTAGGGTGCTGGCGCCGTGCTGTGTTTTAAGCAGCAGACAGTGAAAACTAAGCAGCTTCTGCTAAGAGTTCACCATTACCGACGTAGAAGTTATCATTTGCGATTACTTATGTGCAGCGTGATTTACGAGGTAAGCTACATCCTCGACATGCGCCTTAGGTTTTGCAACCCACGTCGAAACCAGGTCGCCCCCTATACCTTATAATTATACCATATCTTTCATTATTTGTAACTATACTCTTCGCATTTGAATTTTAGGGTTGCCTCGTCCATCTTACACCAAGTACTACATTCCTGGCGCTCGAGGGCTAGCCCATTTACCCTAAAAATCAACTGCTATGAGTATATTTGCACCTTATTGGAAGAAAGGTATCCGCCTTCTCGGGAACTTCCGCTCCCTAACGGTCGAGGCTCGGTTTATCCAGTGCTCTGAGTGTTTTATCCATATCCGTCAAAAAATGGCATAAGGTGTAATAATCTAGCCAGGTTTGGCGGCTATAAGCCGAATTATGCTCTAAGCTAGTCGCCTTTTGCTGTAAGATGTTGTAGCGTATTGAAAATTCCGGGCTAAATAGGATGTCTTTTTCCTCTATAAGTGCTGTGTGAATGTCGCTTAAATCTTCTAGAGTGGCGTCTAAGAGAGCGCTTAGCTCATCTTTTAGAGCTAAAAACAACGATCTATCTTGTAAATGCAATAAGCTAGAGGCGGCACTGCTCAGATAATGGTAAAAATGGTTTAAAGCCTTTAAGGTTTCTTTGATTTCTTTTTTGCTGTGATGCCTACCCACCTCATAGCCTAAGTGCGCATATTCTTGATCTAATTCAGACAACAATACTAAGCAAGCATTGGCCTTTTTTAGAATGGCCTTGGAGCTTGCCTGAGGCGAGAATAAGGTTTCTAAGATTTGATCCGACAAAGCATGAGCATCGCTTATAAACAGAGGAATCTTGGCCAGCAAGTTTTCCTCTGTTTTGATAGGGAAAATTAAAAAGCTACAGAGTAAAGTAATGGCGGCACCTAGCATGGTTTCTAGTATACGCACCAATAATAAATGGACGCTCCACGATTGGACTAGAGCAAAAAAGAAAACAATAAACACGGCAGCAAAAAACGAAGAGCCTAAATAAAACCGCTGCATAAAACAAATTTGAAAGAACACGCTACATAAAATAATGGTTACTATAGGTAAATCGGTAGTAGGAATAATATAATAAAGCCCGGTAGCAAGGCTACCGCCTAGTATAGTCATAGCAACGCGTTCAAATGATCTTTTGATACTACTACCCAAGGTTTGTGAAAATAAAATCATACTGGTAAACACAGACCAATAAGAACGCTCAAAATGATAAAAATGTTGTATGCTCACAGCAATAACCATGGCAACCGCCGCTTGTAGGCCCAAACGCAAATTAGGATTACGGAGCATAAACCGACTCCTCTGTATTTATAGAGGGTTCATCTGTGAAAGCACATAAGCAATCGCACAACTCATTCAAGCTATGGATGAATTGATACAAAGGAACTAAATCGGCCATATTTAAACACGACTTTTCTAATAGTTCGTTTAAGGCATGGATGCTTTTAGGGTAAGCAAAAGCTTTATTTTTTAGAACAATTTTAAGTGTTCGTGAATCTACATGTATATTTTGTGTGAAAGCACTCATTTCTTTTAAGCTTTGGCAAAGCGCTGTTTTAATTTCAGCATCTTTAATCAAAATACTGTGCGCCAGGGCAATGAGGTTATCCTGCAACAGCAATAAAGCTTTACCCGCTAAATAATGGGTTGCTAGTAAAGAAAGGAATAGACTCTTTCGAGTAGAGTTTGCAACTTCAAATGATGTCAAGATAATCTGGTTGTGTAAATAATACTTTCTTAAAGAGCGGCGTAGTTGTAAAGAGCACTTTTCTTTAGCTTTAAAAGGATTGGGTTGTTGTAATTGTTGTTCTAGGCTGAGGCTACGAGTATGCACCAGAATAATAAAATAACGAATGTTTTCGAAGAAATAAGATAAAGGGCGCGGTGGCAATAGATAAAAATAAACTAAAAAAGAAATACCGCAGCCCAGTGCGAGGCACCCTAGACGCATTATAAAAGCAAAACCAGTGACGCTGGGGAAAATGCTAGTCATAAATCCCATCATCCAAACGAACAAAGGAAAGAGAGCATAACGTGGGCCCAAACTGCGCACGGCAAATACGGCAAAACTGGCGCAAACGATAATAATGGCCATCACTAAAGGATAGGGATTGGCATACGATATTAAGCAAAAATAAGCGAGCATGGAGGCCACCGCCATGGCAAAGGTGGCTTTTTGGGTGCTTATCTTTGCATCGCTGATTCCTTGGCAAACTAAGCCCGCCACGAAGCAAGCCAATACGCGGGTGTAAAGGTCGGGCCAAAAACAAACTAATAGTGTGGTCAGTGCCGCAATCAGAGTGCGGCCGCCTTGCCGTAGGTGCAGGTACCCGGGATCGGCCTCCCAAAGCGCATGCGTGATACGTTGTTTTAAATGGCGAATAAAGGCGTTATCAAACATCTCTACGCGTTAGCCCCAATTGTGTCACAATCGTAGTGGAAATTTCTTCTACAGAGCGTACTGTGGCGTCTATAAAAGGGATATTTTCACGCAGAAACAAATCTTTCATGTTTTTTAATTCATGCTGACAGCGTACCAGAGAGGCATAATCTGTGTTGGGTTTACGCTTGCTTCTAATCGCATGCAAATGATCGGCGGAAATGATCAAACCAAATAATTTATGACGTTGGGTTTTTAATACGGAGGGTAAGTCAAAGTATTTTCCATCGTCATCGGTGTAGGCATAATTAGCGGCATAAATGCCAAAATGCATCGCTAAATAAAGACACGTCGGGGTTTTACCGCAGCGAGAGACTCCTATCAAAATAACATCGGCCTCAGGGTATAGTTGATAGCCTAAACCATCGTCGGTGCTGAGCGTATAATTGAGGGCGTCTATACGCATATTGTACGCAGGGTTGTTCTCTAAGCCATGCGCGCGCCCAATACGAGTATTAGAGGGTATTTGCCAGTGTGTCTCCAATTGCTCTATAAAGCCATGGAAAAAATCCAGCATAACAGCCTGGCTTTGATGGATTTCATTGCGCAGGGCATCATCGACAATGGTGGTAAATAATATGGGTTTTTCACCTGTTTTCTCATAAACGGTATTGATTTCGCTAACAACGGCATGCGCCTTTTCCATCGAGTCTATAAAAGGCCTAAATTGCTTCGTTACCTGTACATTCGGAAATTGTGTTAACAAGCTATGGCCCACATTGGCCGCCGTGATGCCAGTGCCGTCGGAGATAAAAAAAATCGTTTTAGGATTGGTCATGATACTGCTTATTGGTAGTGGTTACTTAATAAGGAAGTGTACCCCACAATACGCTAGTACTCAATCCAAGAATAATGATAGAATGATGCGTTGTGCAGGAGAGAAAGCGGCGCACAGCACAAATTGTTTATTTTTAAGACAGAATCAGTGAGTGGAGTAAGTCATGGCTTGGAATCAACCTGGCAATCAAAAGAATAACGACCCGTGGGGCAAGAAACCGGCCAAAGGAAATGATACGGCGGATATCGATAAGCTGCTTAGGGATATGCAAGATAAACTGCGCCGGGTGTTCGGTAAAGCCAAGTCTAAGCGCAGCGGCCCTTCCGGTACAGACAATACCACTAATGGCCTTCCATGGCGCTGGATTATAGGCGTCACTGTCGGTATATGGGTGCTGACCGGCTTTTATATCGTCAAACCGGCTGAAAAAGCAGTTGTGTTGCGTATGGGCCAATATGTCAAAACAGTAGGCGACGGGCCGCACTGGGCGCCTAGTTTATTAGACCGCGTCTATAAAGTGGATGAACAACATGTTTTTTCTTATTCCTACAACGCAGATATGCTGACCAAAGATGAAAATATTGTTAATGTTGATATTGCAATACAATATAGAATCAGCGATGCGCGCAACTTTTTATTCAATGTGGTCGATCCCGTCGCCACTCTACAAGAATCTACTGCCAGCGCTTTGCGACAAGTTATAGGTAATACTACTTTGGATCAGGTATTAACCAGTGGCCGCGAAGATGTGCGCGCCGGGGTGCAAGAACAATTGGGTTATATTCTAAAAAGTTATGGTGTGGGCATGCAGGTAGTGGATGTCGCTTTACAACCCGCAAAACCGCCGGATGAAGTAAAAGATGCTTTCGATAGCGCCATCAAGGCTGAACAAGAGCGCGAACAAATTGTGAATCAGGCCCGGGGCTATCAAGAAAAAGTTATTCCCGAAGCCCTGGGGCAAGCGCAGCGCTTGTTGGCGGGCGCTAGAGCTTATAAGGAACAAGTCGTGTTAAATGCACAAGGTGAAACAGCGCGCTTCTTAGCGATGTTACCAGAATATCGTCGCTCACCAGGCGTCATGCGCGAACGCCTCTATTTAGGTACGGTAGAATCGGTATTGTCTAAAACCAATAAATTGTTTATTGATGTCAACAAAGGCAATCAATTGCTGTTGAATGTACCTCTAGACAAGATGCTAGGGGATGTAGGCGACGTCGATAATCCTGTTGATGGTGCTGTCAGCACAGACGATAAACAAAACGCAACCGTAGCTGCCGCAGCAGCCAGTGCGGCCAATAATAGCAATAACAGCTATTTAGATTCATCTACAGATGGGAACGCCTACCTGGGTTCTAGCGATGGAGGTCAGCAATGAATAAGCATAATAAACTGATAGCCGTTATCGCTGTCGTCGTTATTGGGTTCGCAAGCATGTCTTTGTACACGGTACGCGCCGATCAAAAAGCTATGATTCAACGCTTAGGTGCTTTGAAAGGAGCAAGTGATGGCAGTACCTATATTGCTGAGCCGGGGTTGCACGCAAAATGGCCTATGATAGAACATGTTTTAATGTTTAGTACCAAGCTGCAAAATCTAGATATTAAATCATCGCCTATCGTCACTGTTGAGAAAAAACGCGTTATTGCCGATTATTTCGTTAAATGGCGCATTCGTGACGTGCCGCAGTTTTACAAGACTACCGGCGGCAGCATTCAAAGCACCGATCAACTGCTAGAGCAACAATTAAACGATGCCTTACGTGCTGAGTTTGGTCGTCGTACCATCAATGAAGTGGTATCCGACGATAGAGCCAGTATCATGCAAGCACTGAATCAAAAAGCCAATGAAGGTGCGCAAAAACTGGGAATAGACGTTGTTGATGTGCGCATCAAAGGCATTGACTTACCGCCCGAAGTTAGCGGCTCTGTATTTGCACGTATGCGTGCTGAACGTGAAAAAGTAGCCACCGAACTGCGCGCTAAAGGGCATGCTGAGGGAGAAGCCATACGTGCTAAGGCTGATGAGCAAGCAACCGTGATCGTGGCGACGGCTAGAAAAGAAGCAAATGATATACGTGCTGAAGGCGATGGTCGTGCGGCTAAAATTTATGCCGATGCCTACACTCAAGATGAAGCATTTTACAGCTTGTATCGCAGCTTAGAAGCCTATAGAAAAACGTTTTCAAATCCTAAGGATATTATCGTGGTAACACCGCAAAGCCAATTTTTTGATTATTTTAATCAATCGGCTAAAGGTACAGCGAAGTAGAAAATTTGGAACGTTAAATAACCCGCCGCGACCATCAGGGGGCGGGAATTAGGTTCCTAATTCTCCGCTCTGTCGCAATGACGCGGTTCTGAGGTGATGGCAAACATCCATTAAATATTAAGAGAGAGTGACATGGCTAAAAACGTAGTGGTTCTAGGAAGTCAATGGGGCGATGAAGGTAAGGGTAAAATTGTTGATTTACTCACAGAGCGCGTACAAGGTGTAGTGCGCTTTCAAGGTGGTCATAATGCAGGGCACACTTTGGTTGTCAATGGTGAAAAAACTATTCTTCATTTATTACCCTCAGGTATTTTGCATCCTGGTGTAGCTTGCATCATAGGCAACGGCGTTGTATTGTCCTTGTCCGAATTAAAAAAAGAAATTGAACTTTTAGAACAACAAGGCGTTGCCGTTAGAACACAACTTAAAATCAGTGGTGCTTGTCCATTAGTAATGCCTTATCATGTGGCGTTAGATTTAGCACGCGAAACCAAACGGGGGTCACGCTTAATTGGCACGACTGGACGCGGTATAGGCCCTGCGTACGAAGATAAAGTTGCTAGACGCAGCATACGTTTTGCGGATCTTTTGGATACAGCACTTTTCGCAGAGTTATTGCAAGAAAACTTAGACTATCATAATTTCATTTTGAAAAACTATTTCATGATTTCTACTTTCGATTACAACCAAATTTATGACGAAATCTTGGCATTGGCAGATAATTTACTGCTGATGATAGCAGATGTTCCCATGTTGATAGCAGCCCACAGACAACAAGGCCATGATTTATTATTTGAAGGTGCGCAGGGCACATTTTTAGATATAGATCATGGGACTTATCCTTATGTAACTTCTTCTAATACCACTGCAGGGGGTGCTTGCACAGGCAGCGGTTTGGGTCCGCGTTATATAGATTATGTTTTAGGAATTACCAAAGCGTATACCACGCGTGTAGGCTCAGGCCCCTTTCCAACGGAATTAACCGGGTCGCTGGGCGATGCCTTAGTTGAGCAAGGTCGTGAATTTGGGGCGACGACGGGGCGTAGGCGTCGTTGTGGTTGGTTTGATGCGGTTGCTATGCGCAGGGCTGCCGAAATCAATAGTCTGTCGGGTTTATGTATCACCAAAATGGACGTATTAGATACCTTCGATACCATTCAAATCGCTGTGGCTTATGAAAAAGGTGCGGATGATTTTTATGGTCGCACGCCCGTTAAACCTATTTATGAAGAATTGCCGGGCTGGAAAACGTCCATTGCCGGGATTGATTCTTGGGCAAAATTGCCGGATAAGGCCAAGGCATATGTGAAGCGCATCGAAACTTTGCTGGAAGTTCCTGTGGCCATCGTTTCTACGGGCCCGGATCGTAAACACACTATACAATTAGCTCCTGTTTTTTAGATGAGTCAGGATGGTAATTCGAACTACTCTCCCATCTACAAGTGCCACTTTTGAAAAGGCGTGAGGAGTTACGCGGATGGATACAACAAAAGCGACTGTTTTTTACTGCCAAGGGTCGTGGACACAAACAGAAAGTGCCGAGCTTAGATGTGCGTTGGATACATTCCAACCGGAAGCTAATAAGCCAGTTATAATTGACGGTGGCAAAATAGAGGCGTTTGATTCAGTCGGTGCTTTGCTATTGATTCGTTTTGCCGCGCGTTTGGAATCTTTAGACCATACAGTGCACTGGAATGGTTTTGAGGCACACGAGGATGTTTTTTCCTTAGTCAAAGAATATGCCTCGGATCTTCCTACTATATCTCCCCAGCCTTCTTTGCCATGGGTGCAGGTTTTGGGAAAACAAACCATTCATTTAGGTTTGCAACTGTGGACATTTTCTTCTTTTGTAGGCTGGATTTTTTATGAAGGCTTAGGTTGGTGTAAAGCGCCGCGTCGGATCCGCTTTAAATCCATGTGCAATAATATCCAAGCTACGGGCACACGTGCCACTTTCATTGTTGCGTTGTTATCCATCTTAATAGGCGTGGTTTTGGCCTATCAAGTGGGGGTGCAATTACGTGACTATGGCGCCAATATCTTTGTGGTTGATTTTTTAGGAATTGCCATTTTGCGTGAATTTGGCCCCATGATCACGGCTATTATTATTGCCGGCCGTACCGGTTCTAGTTATGCGGCACAAATAGGTACGATGAAATTAACTGAAGAAGTGGCAGCCTTGCAGACAATGGGTTTATCGCCTATTGAAGTTTTGGTGTTGCCACGAGTGATGGCATTGTTGTTTGCATTGCCTTTATTGGTTATTTTATCGGAAGTGATGGCGCTATTCGGTGGCATGATTATGGCCAAAGCAATGTTATCCTTAAGTTTTAGTGATTTTATACATCGTTTTAGCAGTACTATCGATGTACAAACTTTTTTAATCGGCTTAGTCAAGGTGCCTGTGTTTGCCTTATTGATAGCTTCCATTGGTACCTTTCAGGGTTTTCAAGTCAAAGACAGCGCTGCCAGCGTGGGCGAGCGTACCACTATCAGTGTGGTACAGGGGATATTTATGATCATCGTTGTCGATGCTGCCTTTTCTATTCTGTTTGATTGGTTGGGGATATAACGTATGGAACACGATATTGCTATTAACGTTAAGGGCCTACAGACCCAGTTTGGCAAGCAAATCATACACAAAAACTTGGATTTAACGATTTATCAAGGGGAAATTATCGCTTTGGTGGGAGGAAGCGGTTGTGGCAAAACCGTTTTATTAAAACAACTATTAGGGCTACTTAAGCCCGTTCAGGGGGAAATCAATATCTTGGGTATTGATATCTTAAAGCCAGATGCCGATTTGCGATCTTTACAACATCGTTGGGGTGTATTATTTCAGCAAGGGGCGATGTACTCCTCCTTAACTGTGTTGGAGAATGTGGCGTTTGTATTAAAAGAATTGACGACCTTACCCAAAGATCTTATTGAAACCATATCCTATATGAAAATTAAAATGGCACAATTTCCACTAGAATCAGTCCACAAATACCCTTCGGAATTGAGCGGGGGTATGTTAAAAAGAGCGGCTTTAGCGCGTGCTATCGTTATGGACCCACAATTGCTCTTTTTAGATGAACCTACTTCTGGGTTAGACCCTGTCAGTGCTGCCAGCCTAGACTCATTAGTGGTCAATTTGCAAAAAAGTTTAGGGTTAACTATTGTGTTAGTAACGCATGACCCGGATACCCTATGGACAGCTGTAGATAGAGTGGCATTTTTAGGAGATAAGCGCGTATTGGCAGTCAAACCCATGGCGGAACTCGTTAAAGATCCACACCCGCTCATTCAAGAGTATTTTGCTAGTGCACGTACACAGAGGAAGAAAGAACATGGAAACTAAAGGCTATTATGCCGCAGTCGGCTTTTTTGTTATCGTATTGTCCGCAATAGGGATTGTCATTGGTTTGTGGCTATCCGTGGGCGTGAGTACAAAATCCTATGCTAATTATACTATCTATATGGAAGAATCAGTAGCTGGTCTGAGTGTTAGCGCACCCGTTAAATACAATGGTGTTGATATGGGCACGGTCAAAAAAATATCCGTAGATCCTATGGATCCCCAGCGTGTTGTCATCATCATTGCGATTGATCCCCAGGCACCCATTGATACAGCGACACGCGCCACCATAAATATGCAGGGTCTGACGGGGGTTGCCTATATGGAATTAAGCGGTAGCGATCCGAATGCACCGCCGTTGACGGTACAACCCGGCCAACAGTACCCTGTTATTCAGAGTTCCCCTTCGTTGTTATTTCGTCTAGATGTTACTATTGAACGTCTCTCGGAAAATTTGCAAAAAGTGACTGATAATATAAGTGCTGCGTTTAATAAAAAAAATGGGGAATTGTTGACGGATACTTTAGAAAACATTAATTCGGCCTCACGTCGCTTAAATGATGCGGTGGGCTCAGCGCAATTCACAATACAACGCAGCAATGTAACATTAGAAACTATCAATAGCCAAATGTTGCCGCAGATGACGAATTTATTGGACGATGTAGACAGTGTTACTTTGCGTTTAGATGGTTTCATCCAGCAGTTATCAGATAATCCATCCATGCTCATTCGCGGCGAAAATCCTGCGTCACTGGGTCCGGGTGAAAAAGGCAATATAACCAAGGCGAGGAATTAAATGATGTTAAAAAAGGTAACGCTATTGATTTTTATCATGCTATTAACAGCATGTTTATCGCCCGTGAATACCGCACAAAAAAATAATTACGTATTGAATACTACACCCCCAATGAGCCACACCCCCAGAGCCAAACCCCAAGTGTTGTTGGTGTTGGTACCCCGTTTAGATGCCGTCATGGATAATAACAAGATGGTGTATTTAGATGGGCCGCATCAGATCGGATATTTTAGTTTAAATCAATGGGCAGCAAAACCCAATGAAATGTTTTTTACTCTATTGTTAAATACGCTACAGCAACAAAGTGGATTTCGCGCTGTGGTGAGTAGCCCTTACAGCGGGCAAAGCGATTTGCAATTGAATATAGTTAATTTTAGTATAGTGCAAGACTTTACAGTACGTCCTAGCGTAGTGCGGGTGAAAATGGATGTGGGTTTGACCAATTCGGCACAACAAAGCGTATTAAAAACCCGCGTCCTACAAGCAAGCGTAGCTACCCGTGCAAATACGCCGGAAGCAGGCGTTGTAGCAGCCAATCTTGCCTTGGCGCAATGTTTAACGCAAATAGTAGCGTTTGTGAATGAATAAGATTCTATTAAGCAGGAAACCCATTGCCGTTATCGTGGATCGCGATGGCGTTATCAATGATGATCCTAATGGTTATATTAGTACGCCCCAAGATTGGCATGCTTTGCCGGGTAGCCTCCCAGCCATTGCTAAATTGAATGCCTTAGATATTAAGGTAGCGGTTGCATCGAATCAATCGGGTGTAGGCCGTGGCTTTTTTGATGACAATGCCTTACGCTGTATTACAACCCATATGCAAGCTTGTTTAGCTGCCGAAGGGGGGCATTTTGACTTTATTGCCTATTGCCCTCATCATCCTGATGAAGAGTGTCCTTGCCGCAAGCCCAAAGCGGGCCTATTGCTAGAGATTGCGAGGGCATTAAAGATAGATCTCAATGAGCGCGTTTGGTTTGTGGGGGATTCGCAAAAAGATATTTTGGCCGCTGTTTCGGCATCTTGTACCCCTGTTTTAGTCAAAACGGGCAATGGCTTACGGTCTTTGGCCCTTGAGGCGGTACAAAGATGCGCCATTTTTGAGGATTTAGCGGCCGTGGTGCGGTATATAGAAGCATTATAGTGAAAAAAAACCTGGACTTAAGATATCCTTAAGAAAACACAGTGCAATTGAATATAGAGTATACTTTATGGGGTGTATTCAGTGTATCTCCCCATTTGCCCCCTGACGGTCGACGCGCGGTTCATCCGTTTATAACCGCGCGTCGACCGTCAGGGGGCGGAGAGAGGCCCTATAAAAATATAAGGGTCTTAAGGAACAGTTAATAGTACATATGATTATTTAATATATACTATGCTTCATTAGTAAATAGGTGGTGTAATATGTTGAAAAGCAAAATACCGAAAGCGATAAAGACTATACGGCGTACCCTATGGGCATTGTTGGTATTGACGCCTATAGTGGTGTTGGCTGCCCCAGTAACCAGTTCGCAAGTGCTCAATAACGCACAAGGAGCCAGCTCACAACTGGGAGCTTTGGTGAATAACGCGCCAGAAGGGGCCAGTTCACAACTGGGAGCTTTGACGAATAACGCGCCAGAAGGAGCCAGTTCACCACTGGGGGCTTTGGCTGCTAATGTGCCAGAAGGGGCGGGCTCGCAATTAAGAGCTTTGGCGGATAATGTGCCAGAAGGAGTGGGCTCGCAATTAAGGGCTTTGGCGAATGATGCGCCAGAAGGGGCGGGTTCACAGCTGAAGGCTTTAGCTGGCGATGCGGCTGCAAAAGCGGGGATACAACTGCCTTTTGGCCAGAATGCGGGTGTACCCGATATTCTGACGATGCTGCAGACTCTAGACAAGAGCTTGCTGCCACTGACGACGATGGTGACAGCCTTGGCTTACATGTTTGGGATTGGCTTGATGCTTTCGGCGATATGGGAACTTAGAAAATATGGTGAGGGTATCTCCATGGTATCTCAGCGGGATATTCGGCCTATACTGATGCGCCTGTGCGCGGGTACGGCGCTGATATTTATCCCTACCACCGTGAAGACTTTATTAATCACAGTATACGGAAATGATTCCATTTTAGGGTATGAGCAATGGCCGGCTACGGCATGGGAGTGGGCTTCAAAGTCGTTGATTATATTTGTAGGATTTATTGGTCTGGTAGCGATTGTGCGTGGAATATTGCACTTGCACAAGGCTGCTGGGGGGCAATCGCAGCAAAATGGCTTTACGAAGGGTATTATTCACTTAATCGGTGGGGTATGCTCTATGAATATTGTCGCGATGAAGGATATTCTGTATTCTACGTTAGGGCTAACAACGTAAGTCTATTTTTGGTATAGTAACAATTTTAATGAGTGAGGTGTTTTTGAAATGAAAGTAAACGTGAAATCTATGTTGAAAGCTGCTGTCTATATTGTCATGGCCGCTGGCTTTTTTACCGTGTCGGCATATGCAGACTCAACGCCAGGGACAGCGCCTACCGGGTCATTAGGCGACGTGGCGAATACACTAACGGCAAGTTTTTCTAACCTGGCACGGGTGATATACGCAATTTCTTATTTAGCCGGTACAGCATTTACTATTGCTGCTGTCTTTAAGTTCAAGCAACATAAGGATAATCCACAGCAAGTGCCTGTAACTACCGGTATTGCTATGCTGTGTTTTGGTGTAGGACTAGTCTTTATGCCTTCTATCTTAAGTATGGGCGGTATAACTTTGTTCAATACAACAGCGCAAACCGCAGGCCCAACGGGTATCACGATCTTTGACAATGCGAACGTCCCTAGCAATTAACGGTCATTACATCGGTTAAGGGCGCTTCAAGAAGCGCTCTTACGATGAATATCAACCGACGACCATCCTCTTATGCTTTTCCCCAGGTACCTCTTTAACCCATTTAGGGACTAAAAACCCAGGCAATTGTTCTTGCATGACTCTATAAAGAGCACGTTTTTTTTCTAGCGGTACTTCAAAATGAGCGCTACCAGCCACAGGATCTAGAGAATGCAGATAATAAGGCAAAATATGGCAAGCGAATAATGCTTCGCTTAATCCTATCAAGGTCTGGGTATCGTCATTCACGCCCGCTAAAAATACACTCTGGTTCAATACCATTATTTTATTTTGAACCAAGATATGACAAGCTGCGGCTATATCGTCGTCTAATTCACGCGGGTGATTGCAATGCGTAATGATGATGCTTTGTAAGCGTGTATGAGTCAAGGCGTATATAAGTTCAGGCGTAACACGCTCGGGAATCGTGGTGATTAAACGGGTATGTATACGCACGCGTTTTAAGTGCGGGATTTCACTTAAACTGTGGATAACGGATTGTAATAACGCATCATGGGCAAGCAAGGGTTCGCCCCCACTTAAAATAACTTCATTCACTTCGGGGTGTGCCCGTAGATAATCATAAATGGCGGCTAAGCCTCGCATGCCGGGACGATTGTCCTCATAGGCAAAATGGCGCCTAAAACAATAACGACAATGAATGGCGCAACTGCCCACTAAGGTGATCAAAACGCGACTGATATATTTATGTATTAATCCTGGCAAAGGATTGTAGCGGTGTTCTTCTAAAGGATCACGGCTAAAGCCGTTATTTTCCTGCATTTCAACCGCTAGCGGTAGAATTTGCAATAAGAGCGGGTCGGAAGCATTGTGCGGATCAATCTTAGCCAAATAGCAGCGACTTGCTTTGAACGGAAAAGCGCTGTGTGCGGCCGTAGAGATATGTTCTGAAGCAGCGGGAATGAGCACAGCCAATTCTTCTAGGCTGGTGACACATTGTTGTAAAGCCTCTTGCCAGCTTAGTTTTTGTGTAGCTATTTGTGCCATTTTTAACAAAAGCCTATATTGGGCGCATCTTGCCCATAATTTTTCATTGAAGAATGCTCATTTATGCCCATATAAACTCCGCTTTTTCACCTCAAAACTACAGACAACCTGTATCCCAAGCTGTGCTTTGCGGTACGTATAGAGGGGAGAGTCGTGACGTTTTTGTTTCATGAGGATTAATCAGTGGTAAATAGGGCGCTAACGCGTTAAAATAGTGACAAATCATAACACACAAGCTGATAAAGAGGAAATAATGGCTACATATAGTACAAATGAGTTTAAAGGTGGTTTAAAAGTTATCATTGATGGCGATCCTTATTCTATAGTTGAAAATGAATTCGTCAAACCAGGCAAGGGCCAAGCCTTTGTGCGCACTAAGTTGCGTAATTTAAAAACAGGCCGAGTGATTGAAAAGACACTCAAATCGGGCGAAAGCTTGGAAGCAGCCGATGTGGCTGAAATAGAAGCACAATACTTATACACGGACGGCCATCATTGGCATTTTATGTCACCCGCTAGCTTCGAACAAGTTGCTGCTGAGGATGCTGCAATGATCGACGCAAAAATTTGGATCAGAGAGCAGGACATGTGTACCATCGTTTTATGGAATGGTCAGCCTTTAAGTGTGGCACCGCCTATATTTGTTACTTTGAAAATTGTTGAAACGGATCCCGGTGTACGCGGTGATACTTCCGGTGGCGGCAATAAACCCGCTAAATTAGAAACGGGCGCCGTGGTGAAGGTACCTTTGTTCATTCAAGAAGGCGAGGTCATTAAAGTCGATACGCGTACTGGCGAATATGTATCCCGAGTTAAAGAGTAATCGTTCAATACATTTAGGGAGTATGGCGATTTGTCAAGGGTGAGAGAGAATAAATGTTAAAATGTCTGATGCTATGTTTAGCGGTATCCTTTGCACTGGTGGCTTGCAGTTCATCTACACCACCTACGACACCACAATCAGAAGCCGCTTATGCCAAACAGCAACGCGATAAAAAGATCAGTGACATGGAAAAGCAGTTACAGGCTGGGGGTGTGGCGGTGATTCATTCGGGGCAGCAAAGTATGTTGGTGTTACCCGCGGATAAGTTTTTCTTTATGGATTCGTCTCATTTAAATGGGGCGAACTATGCAACCTTAAATATATTGAGCGATTATATTTCTTTGTTTGATGTAGAAACGGTCAAGGTGAGTGGCTACAGCGATGATTGCGGCCATCCTCTGCGTGCGGTGGCGTTATCGCGGCAACAAGCACAAAATATAGCGGATTACTTAAAGAATCAAGAGATAAAAGCCCCTATTATGTATGCGATAGGGTATGGTTGTACGTTCCCCATTGCCGATAACCAGCGCAGTGACGGTCGGGCGATGAATCGGCGTATACAAATTACATTTTATCGCCTAAACCCTAGGCGATGATGGCGAAGGGTATATATTCCATTTAATGTGAATGAGGAGACCTTAATTATGGCAGAAGATGAAAAGAAACAAGACAAGAAAGCGGCTTACAGCGCGCGTAAAAACGCCATAGAAATAGTGCGTCTCAGAAACAACTATTATCGCGATAGCTATCGATTTTTAATGGGTGCTGTATTGGCTCTGGTGATCTTGTGTTTACTGATGGTGGTGATCCTTTTTTACCTTTATACTACCCGGCCAGCGCCACGCTATTTTGCGACGAATGTTGCAGGCGGATTGATTGAAATTCAGCCATTGACCACGCCCAGTTTATCAGACGCTGCTTTATTAGGATGGTCTGCACGTGCCGCGACAGCCGCGTTCACTCAAAATTACGCACAATATCAGCAGCAAATAGAAGAAACCAAAAATACATATTTTACCGAAAGCGGAGGGCAAAACTTTTTGGATGCTATGAAGGCGTCATTAAATTTACAGACCGTATTGCAGGGGTTTTTTGTAGTGACGGCCCAAGTAGCGCAAGCGCCCATCATTTTAGATCGGGGCATTACGACCACAGATAATGGTAAGGCTTTTGCTTGGCAGGTTAAAGTACCCATACGCGTGCAATGGAGTAGTCAAACGCGCAGTTTTAGCAATATGTACAATGTTTTCTTAACGATAGTGCGTACTACGCCGATGATTGATCCGGTGGCTAGGCAAATGAACTTAGACAGTTTGCAGGGCGTGGGAGTACAACAATTCCTAGCACAAACCTTAGCCTGATCTTTAGGAATCATTATGGCCAATCGCCTAGACAAAAAAAACAGTATCTTCTTTAGATCTGTTATCGCCGCTGCTATTATTCTTATTGGCTTAATGACGGTAACGTTTTGGCGCTTGCAGCGCCCGGAAGAACCTCAATATTTTGCAGTACAGATAGAAAATGGGCAAAAACAATTTACGCGCTTACAACATTTTTCTGGGCGTCTCTTTTCACGTGAAGATTTGTTGTTGTGGGTGCAGGAAGTCGTAGGAAACCTATATACATTTAACGCGGTCACCTATAAACAAAGATTTAATGACATTCTTTCCAACGATTTCACATCCGATGGTGCGAATTCTTTTCGCCAAGCTTTGGATAACAGTCAATTATTAAAACAAGTGACTACGCAGCAGTTGAATGTAACGGGTATTGTTTCAGGCCAGCCCGTAATTCTCAAGCAAGGCCAGTTAATGGGGCGATATACCTGGAAAATACAGATGCCCGTACTATTAACCTTTGAAAGTGCCAGTCAAACCACCGTTCAAAAAGCCATCGTCACGATTTTGATTGTGAATGTCCCTACAAGCGATTCGCCACAGGCCGTAGCTATACAAGACTTCTGGTCGCAATCATACTAATATGCAAACAAGACTATCTGATTTAGGATAAAACAATATGAAACAATATTTAGATTTTCTACGGCATATTTTAAAAAACGGTGCGACTCGTACGGATCGCACGGGGGTTGGTACACAAAGTGTTTTTTCATATCAAATGCGTTTTGATTTAAATGAGGGTTTTCCCTTGGTGACGACAAAAAAAGTGCATTTGCGTAGCGTTATCCATGAATTGTTTTGGTTTTTACAAGGACAAACCAATATTCAATATTTGCATGATAATCAGATTAGCATTTGGGATGAATGGGCCGATGAAAATGGTGACCTAGGGCCTGTTTATGGTAAACAATGGCGGTTGTGGCAGTCTGGTGATGGTCGGGTGATTGACCAGATCGCCCATGTAATGAATAATATTAAGCAAGATCCCTATTCGCGCCGTTTAATTGTCAGTGCGTGGAATGTCGGGGATTTACCTTATATGCGTTTACAGCCTTGCCATATTTTATTTCAGTTTTATGTGCACGATAACCGTTTATCCTGTTGTTTATACCAACGTTCTGCCGACGCTTTTTTAGGTGTGCCTTTTAATATCGCTTCTTATGCCTTACTAACGCATTTAATGGCCGCGCAATGCGATCTAGATGTAGGAGAATTTATTTGGACGGGTGGCGATTGTCACATTTATCAAAACCATATGGAACAAGTAGAGTTGCAATTATCGCGCACGCCATATCCATTGCCAAAGTTGATCTTAGCCAGACGCCCATGCTCTATAGACGATTATGTGTATGACGATATCATTATTACCGATTATGTGTGTCATCCGGCGATTAAGGCGCCTGTAGCGGTGTAGACCCCATTACGATTTTAACTTAAATAGCCTGGAATCATAATCAATCTATTTTAAAATCTAGCGGATAATAGCTAAAAATATTTTATAAATATGCATTTATTACTCCGTAATCGTCCCACGTTGATCCCACCCACCATTTATGGGATAATTCGCCCTTCCCATCTGAAGTTACACTAAAACCATGACAGTAAAAGAACGCACGCAAAAAATCTATGATACTAAAAGATCCAATAAATTGGATGATTTAAAAGTACCACCGCATTCTATAGAAGCGGAGCAATCGGTATTAGGTGGCTTATTGCTCGATAATAGTGCTTGGGAGGGTGTATCAGAATTATTAACCGAGCGCGACTTTTATCGCACGGAGCACAAGACTATTTTTCAAGCGGCGGCGAGTTTATTAAGGCAAGGCAAAGCCTTAGATGTATTAACGCTGGCAGAAACTTTAAAAAGCAATAATGATTTGGACGGCATAGGGGGTGATATTTATCTGTTTGAGCTGTCAAAAAATACGCCTAGTATCGCCAATATTGTCGCGTATGCAGAAATTGTGCGTGAGCGTTCTATCTTAAGACAGATGATAGGCGCCGCTTCGGAAATTGCCAATATGGCATATCAACCCGAAGGACGTGTGGCTACAGAGTTATTAGATCATGCCGAACAAAAAGTATTTCAAATTGCTGAACAAACGAGCAGGGGGCAGGGTCCGCAACCCATACGCCCATTGGCTATACAAGCTTTAAAAAATATAGATGAACGATATCGTAATCCATCGGCTGTCACGGGTACAGCTACTGGATTTCTGGATTTAGATCAGCTAACTGGGGGTTTGCAGCCTGCTGATTTAGTGATCCTTGCTGGTCGCCCCAGTATGGGTAAAACCATGTTAGGTATTAACGTCGCTGAACATGTAGCTCTAGACACCAGAAAACCGGTCTTGATTTTTAGTATGGAAATGCCTTCAGATGCTATCGTTATGCGTATGATCTCGTCCCTAGGGCGCATCGATCAACAAGCGGTACGCAGTGGTCAACTGACTAAAGAAGATTGGCCACGTATAGGTTCTACCATCAACTTAATTGCGGACGCCCCTATTTTTATAGATGACACCCCTGCTCTGACACCCGGAGAATTGCGTTCACGAGCACGTAGGGTTGCGCGCGAGCAGAAAGGTTTGCAATTGATCGTGGTTGATTATTTACAATTAATGCGCGTTAGTGACGATTCAGAAAATCGCACTGCAGAAATATCTGAAATTTCACGTGCATTAAAGGCTTTGGCCAAAGAATTGCATGTACCTATCATCGCACTCTCTCAATTAAATCGTAGCTTAGAACAACGCGCCGATAAACGGCCGATGATGTCTGACTTACGCGAATCAGGTGCCATTGAACAGGACGCAGATTTGATCATCTTTATCTATCGCGATGAAGTGTATCATCCCAATACCAGCGATGCTAAAAACATTGCCGAAATTATTTTGGCCAAACACCGTAACGGTCCTATAGGTAAGATTCGCTTAAACTTTTGCGGCCCTTATGTGCGTTTCGATAATTTGGCGCAGCGCTATAGGGCGGAATCCTTAGAATGAACTCAGATGCAATGATGACTTTAGATGTGGCTGCATTGCACCACAATCTTTTAGCGGTTCGGCAAACAGCACCGCAAAGCCGCATCATGGCAGTGGTGAAAGCGGATGCTTACGGTCACGGTTTACAATATCTTTGGCCTTATTTTGCGCGTGATGTAGAGGGCATGGCGGTGGCACGCGTGAGCGAAGCAGTTGAATTGCGCCAATTTGGCTATAAAGGCGTGGCATTGGTTTTATCGGGCTTTGACGATGCCGATGATTTACGGGCTATAGATGAGCATCGTCTGCAAACCGTCATTCATCACCCACGGCAAGTGGCGTTATTGACGAAAACCACATTAAAATATCCGTTAACGGTGTGGTTAAAAATAGAAACAGGCATGCACCGTTTAGGTTTGGTAGCCGCAGAAGTTGCTGCAGCCTATCACCAGGTTAAAACGCACCCACAAGTGGCTAATATTATTTTAATGACGCATTTTGCCAGTTCCGAAAACACTGATAAAATTATCACGCACAAACAAATAGATGCTTTTCAGCATATTATTAAGCCTTATTCCGAGCCTTGCAGCTTGAGCAATTCTGCCGGTATTTTGGCTTTTCCAGAGACAAGACTACAATGGGTGCGACCAGGATTTATGATGTACGGCGGTTCGCCTTTCATTCCGCCCGAGAATAAATCACACTTGCAAGCCGTTATGCGTTTAACTGCGCCTATTAAAGCCATACGTACCATTCAAGCGGGCGATGCGGTGGGCTATGGTGGTACTTTTGTGGCACAAGAAAGCATGACCATCGCCATTGTCGGTATAGGGTATGGCGATGGCTATCCCCGCCTACTACCCAATGGCGCACCAGTGTGGTTAAATGGTAAGATGGCTAAGATGGTTGGCCGCATTTCTATGGATAGTCTTATGATTGACGTGAGCGGTCATAACGATGTGGTTGTAGGTCAGCGCGCTATATTATGGGGGCCTGAACTGCCTGTTGAAGCAGTAGCACGTTATGCCGAAACCGATCCCCGTGAATTGTTATGCAAAATGGGTATACACAGAGTACAACGTAAAATAATAGGAGACAATAATGGCACAAACGATAGATGATTTAACCATCGAGTATGTAGATGAAGACGTTACCACGATTAAGCAATTGGATAAAATGGTATTAACCAAAGGCGCTTGGTCTACCATCGTCTACAAATATCAAGACTGGGAAAAAGCAAAACAAGCCTATAGCCCACCTAAATATTCCATACGCCGTTATCAAAAGCGTAACGATCAATATAACTTGAAATCAAAATTTAATATTTCCAGTACCGATCAGGCGCAGAAGTTGATTGAAATTCTAAATCGATGGATTGCTGAGGATGGTAAAGAATAGCATTCTAACACCATAATAATCCCCACGGTACCGCAAATAGGTTATCACCAAAAGCGATGCCGTGATCGCCGCCATACCATAGAACACCCATGTTGAATCGCTTTTTTAACAAATGCTCTATATGACATAGCATTACCCCCGTAAGGGGGTATGGTGATTCAATTTGACAAAATGGATGGAGTATTATTACGACATTTCTAGCTCCATAAGGCACAGCCCAACTATTTATAACTTGCCCGATGGCGATGGGAAGGGTGATATTAGGTAGGGTGTTGTATCTGCTGCTGATTCTAGTGAAGGCGTGGTGGATGCGCCCCGGACAATGCTCCCCGAAGAAGCGCTACTACTCCTATATCTTACCTGTTTTTGCTCGCTAAGGGCGCGTAGGAATTCGTCTATGGCGCCTTTTGTTTCTTTCTTCCTCAAAACAAGGCCGGTCGATGAAAACAGTGAAACCGATGATTTTTTCAGCATAGCATTTTCTAGCAGTTCAAGAAATAGTTGTGTGTACTGAGTCGAAAGATACTGAACGTCTGCTGCCCCGGAGTTGTTTTGTGTTAAGCCAAAAAACATAGGCTCTAATGAATAGACCTCACCCGTTGCAATGACTTCTTTAAAGCAGAGGGATAAGTTTTTTGCGCATGCTTGAATTTGCTCCTCTGTGGTATCTATCCCTTTTTGGGCAGCAAAGGCTCTAATCAATTCAATGAAAGATATACGGTTTTCAACTGCGGAAGAGGGCGTATTCGCTTTATTATCCAGTACTGCTACAAGATCAAGAAAACGACGATAAGAATCGGCCATGATATCTAATTGTTCTTGGTATAGTACCATAACTTCTATATTGCCCTCTAGTGTCGCGCGCATTGTTCGAGGCAATTTGTCTACCGTATAATATTGTGGATCATAGATACTATTATCGCCCGATAAAGTTTTCATCATGGTGTTAACCCATTGCTCTTTAATGTGGCTAATTTCGCCTAGATCTTTATCGCTAGGCCGCCAATAGTGTAAAACAAGGTTCCATATTGCCTTAAGAGCGTCTATCCAGACTATTCGAATGCTGCTTTTCTTTATTCCAGATTCGATATTATGAAATTTTTCGAGGAGAAAGTTATTTAAAACGGGAAGATCAAGAAGTTGGGCAAGCGCTTTCTTGCTTCCATTAATAAGATTCCGGTCACTGAAAAAGTTACGTTGTATTTCCTCCTCTTTTGTAATGGATTCCAACGAAAAGCTACGCCAGATCCTTTCTCGGAGCATTTCAATCCAGTTATTCTTTTTTGCAATATGTATTAACCAGTTATTTTCACAAATGCACATATCTACTGCGGGAAAGTCTAGATCCAAGAGCTTAAGCAAAAGTCGCAATTTATGCTTTCGCGATAAACGGTCTTTCAATATGTCCATTAATGTAGAATTTAATAGAGCCAGCATCTGTTTTATTTTCAAGCGAGGAAGAATAGACAATATTTTGCTAAAAAGCAGCAATGAGCGTTTATCCCCTAATAAGTCAAGCCATTTTTCAACCGGACGTTCCTCCCAACCGTCTTGTGCCATACACAAAAAGCGTATGCCTGTAGGCGGTTGCAGGAGTATGTCCAAGAGGGCATTTAATTCCTTCGTCGCCCCTTTTTGTATTAGTTCAAAAGAGAGTTGATAGACAAGGAAGAATGCCGTTCTTGTAGCTGGAACAGAGAGATGGGTATGTCTTTTGAGCAATGTTTTAAGATGTTGGTACAATGCTTGCAGTAAGTCTTGATGTGCTATTTTTAGTTTTGATGGTTCTTGAGTTCTTTCCTCATCCTCATCTTCATCATCGCTCGGAAGTTCAGAGCGTATCCTCTCAATGATACCCTCTTTCCTATTTAATATGAATTGGAAGGTAAGTTCATAATAGAGCCAGCATTGGATTTTAAAGATAGGGCTAACTTCCCTTGTTGTGGGTCCATCGGTTTCTGTGAAAATATATTCGAAAAAATAATAATTTTTTTGTAACGCGTAGCGAAGAAAATGAAATTTTTCTTGTTCTACGCTATCATAAGGAAATTCCCCGGGAAACTCATTTTCGGCTATGGCTCTTATATAGGATTCAATGCCTATACCTTTTGGGATGGGCATTTCCTCCTTAAGATAGCGTAAGATTTCCGCCAAGGCGGGAAGATTTCTTTCATCCGCAGAGTCGCCCAACAACATGCTGGCCTTTATCGGATTGAGCGTTTGAAGCATAATCTTGTAAAAATACTGTTTAACGGGGTTACTTATTCTAGGATCAACCACTACAGTTGAATTAAAGAAATCCGCAGAACACTTTTTTATGGTGCGCTCATCGCCAAACGAAAAATTAAAAATAAATAGGTAAAAATGATATAATTCGGCTACGTCTAATTCATCTCCGCTTTCTACGCCATTTCCCCCCAGTGCAAGGAAACTTAAGCATCTTTCTCTTAAATGAGATGAAGGAGCTTCTAAGGGGGAATGTAGCAACTCGTAATCATAAGAACCGATTTCAGGGGAAAGACTCTTTTTTTCTGTGCCCCTCTTAGCTTTGCAGAACTGCCCGGGAACACTTTTGTTTCTTTACTTGCAGCGCTGGATAGTTTAAATGAACCACTGTGGGGTATATTTTTTGGTGTAAGAGTTGTAGAGGTCGCGACTGTATCGGATAGTTGTCTTGTTAGCAGGGATACATCCGGAAACGTTTTTGTTCTATAACTTGCAGCGTTGGATAATATAGCGCAACTGCTTGGGGATATAGTTGTTGGTCTGGAATATTCATTTGGTACAGGAGGTCTGGGTACTGTTGTTGAAGACCTTCTAGGCGAGGCAAGGGTCGATGGGTTGCTAAAAGATACTTGAGCGGTAGGCACGGGGGATAGTTCTCTAAAAAATATGGGTACACCGGTTTTTTCTACTGGCTCTACGCTCTTTACTTTTTTATTTTCTCTCATATCAATACCATCCTATTAATCTTGTTATAGACACTATAAAGCGCAAAAATTATTGCTATACATTATTAAATAATACCTATTTTAAAAATATGATCCGAGGTGGGTATGTCGGGACATAGCCATTCTTGCTGTTCGCGAATGAGAGCGAATAACGCGGTTATTGCCATTTTAGTTTTCTCGTGGGTTAAGAAAAAATTGGAAAACAGGCAACTACTTTTTTGTAGAAGTGTCTTGAACTCATCGTAGTATGCTTCGGAAATATAAAATATTTTTTCTTTTTCGCTGAAATAGTCACCCATGCTTTCAAAAAGCAGAAAAGATAATGTTTCTGCAGCCGCTATAGCGCGCTCTTGTTCTCCAGACAGCCTATTTATTGCAGCCAAATCTATTACTAAGTCTATAGCATTTTTATAGCCATCTACTTCGGGAGGAAGCCGTTCTTGCTCTAGGTGATACTTGAAGAGAGCGGGTGGCAGTATATTAGAAGAAGCATTACTTTCTTGAGACTTTAGCGTAGAAGAAGGCACCTTGCTTGTTTGTGATAATTTTTCCGCTTTTCTAGCGGGGAAGAATGAGACTAAATTTCCCATTGTGTCGGTACCTTTTATTATACTAACTGCCTTATTATACTAACTGAAGTTTTATAATATAGCAATAAGATTCACTTAAAATAACACCTATCTTTAAAAAATGATATAGTTCTGTTTACAGAATCGGTAACAGGAAGAGGTTATGCGCACAATCTATAAAATCAGCTTTCTTTTAATGCTATGCTGGGTCGTGCCTAGTGCCTACGCACAAACCAAAACCGTGGACCTCACAATTGCCTATAAAGAAGTCAATTTTGCTGACAAAAAGGTGATGGCAATCGCGGTCAATGGAAAAACCCCAGGGCCTACCTTACATTTCCAAGAAGGCGATGACGTGATCATCCGCGTGCACAATCATTTAAAGGTGGGTACTGCCGTCCATTGGCATGGCTTGCTGGCGCCGTGGCGTATGGATGGAGTGGAGTATTTATCGCAAAAGCCCATTCCACCACAAGGAGAGTTTACATATCACTTCAAGATAAAACAATCCGGAACCTATTGGTACCATGCGCATGCTGATTTGCAGGAGCAACAGGGGTTATATGGCGCGCTGATCATAGATCCTAAAACCCCTTCACCCTATCGTTACAACAAAGATTTTCCCATTGTTCTATCCGATTGGAGTAACGCTGATCCAGATGCCATTTACAATAGTCTAAAAAAAGGGAATGGCAGGCCATCTATTTTACAACCGACGTTACTACAGTTCTTTAAGGATCTTTCTGGAAAAACCAAAGCGGAAAAGGCCACAATTTGGGAAGCCTATTGGGGCATGACGATGCGGACAATGATACCAGCATTCGAAACAGCGCCGCGCCTGCAGTTATGCCAAAAACAGCGCTGCAGCAAAACGACATGCCTATGACAACCGGATCGGATGTGATGACGAGAAGTGCACACCCAGCACCCATGATTGTGGCCAACGATTGGCAGTATGGTCATGATTTTGCACGGAATGTGGATCAGATCACCGCAACAACAATGGTCGGCGGCGATTATAATAAGTTACAAATTTATACGAACCAAGCACAATGGACTCGTGGTGCGTTGACCGATGCGGATGTGGATATTTTTGCCTGGCATATGTTAAATGATTTTTGGGCCATTAAAGGAGGCGTTAATTATAGCTACAAGCCAGCGGCTTATTGGCAACCGGGCCTAGGATTGGAAGGAACTATGCCTTTCTTTATAGAAACTAATATACGCTCCTATTGGCATGATGGCAGCGGCCAAATCGATGCGATCTTCTCACGCAATATATCACTAGCGGGTAATTGGACTCTTTTGACTTCTGTAGAAGCTATTGCCGCAACACAGTCATTAGATTATGCACAAATAGGGTGGGGCTTTAATAGTATACAATATAGCATAGGCCCATCTTATCAATTCTTATCTGGCCTAGCTTTACAATTGCAATATCAATATACGCGTAATTATGGCGATACGGCGAGTATATTGAAAGCGAACGGTCAAGGACCTACATCCAGTTTGCTGACATTCGGTTTAGAAGCTGTATTTTAAGTATTTTTACGAATAGGCAGGTTGAATTAAACTGTTTATACTGTCTGTACAGTAATCAACAAGGATAAACTATTATGAGAACCAGAAAATTGGGCAATTTAACGGTTTCGACCTTAGGCTTAGGCTGCATGGGTATGTCGGAATTTTATGGTAAGAGCGACGACAAAGAATCCATAGAAGTGCTGCATCAAGCGATTTATTCCGGTATTACTTTATTTGATACCGCTGATGTCTATGGTAGAGGGCATAATGAAGAACTAGTAGGCAAAGCCTTAAAATCAGTGCGCGATAAAATAATCATTGCCAGCAAATTTGGCATAGTGCGCGATACTGAAATTCCTAGCGTTAATGCTGCGCCTGATTATGCACGCGCCTGTTGCGAAGCGAGCTTAAAACGGTTAAATACGGACTATATCGATTTGTACTATCTGCATCGTTTCGATCCTAAAGTGCCTATTGAAGAAACGGTAGGAGCATTAGCTGAATTAGTACAAGAAGGTAAAATACGTCATATAGGTTTATCTGAAGTGCCGGTCGATGTTTTACGACGCGCTCATGCGGTGCATCCTATTACCGCTATACAATCGGAATATTCATTGATGTCTAGGTTAGTGGAAATCAATGGTATTTTACAAACTTGCCGCGAGTTGAATATAGGTCTTGTGGCTTATAGCCCATTGTGCCGGGCCTTACTGTCCAGTGAATATAAAGTTTCTTCGAATAAGGCTGGCGATTTTCGTAACCAAATGCCGCGCTTCCAGGGGGAATCCTTGGATAATAACCAACGACTGGTGCAACAAATAGGCGCTATTGCTGTAAAATATAAAGCTACGAGTGCACAGATTGCACTTGCATGGTTGTTGGCGCAAGATGATTGCATTGTGCCTATTCCAGGTACGCGCCGTAAACGTTATCTGCAAGACAATTGTGCTGCTGTGAATATTGCTTTACATGCAAAAGAGGTCATTTTATTAAATGATATTTTTAAAATAGATAATATCCAAGGCGCACGTTATTCACCACAATTAATGCAGGCCTATAATATGCAGGATAATGCAGAGCAATAAGCAATGATTATAAAACATGCACAGCATTTTTTGACGGCTGAGGGGAAAGCATTTTTTAAGGGGTGGGTTAAGGCTTTACAAACAATTTCTGAAAAATATCCTGGTTTTGATGCAGTATGGTCGATGGTTTCTGGTGAGAAGTTAGATGAAATTCATTTGTTTATGGTTTTTGCTGATGAAACAGCTTATCAACGATGGGTGTCGGGGGATGAGCATACACAGGTATTAGATGCGTTAGCAATTTATAGATTGAAACCGTGGCGGGCTAAGACGTATGTATCTATTGTTTGAAGCGTTGAGGGATACTGTCCAAAGCTATCATTGCAGAGTTGTGTCAAGCCGTGCACTGCAGGACTCAGCGCCCGAGCTTACAAACGCGAATTCTGGATAAGGGTTTCCCCAATAAAAAGCTCCAGCTGTGGTCATTTTTGTAATAGAAATACCTATTAAAATAAGGAACTTGGGTAATTTTATAGGATTTACCGGACTTTTTGGCCTCGTTTCTGTCTATTAAACCTAAAAATTCCTTATCCAGAATTCGCGTTTTACAAGGATGTATTTACGGCGTGTTTGACACAACGGCAGTGATAGCTTTGGACGGCTAGACTCGGAGGGTTAACACTAGATACACTCTAGGCAATCGCAGGCGAAATAAGACAAACATTCCAAGCCTCGCTATATGTTTATAAATAAGACAAAAAAGTCGTGCGTGTAGGCGTA
>JAJXVQ010000074.1 GCA_021782065.1 Pseudomonadota bacterium | reverse complement strand
ACGGCTAAAAAACTTGCATTATTTTAGAGTTTCGTGATAGTAAGCTGGCTACAAAATAGAGCAAAAACAGACTAAAAGAGTCGCATAAGAAAATGAGGGGATTGCTGAGGATGCTCATAGATTTAATCTTCGCGGTAAGCCTAGTGATGTTCTATACTGGCTGGGTGAACTGTCTAAAAATGGGCATTTAAGAGGCCAAATAGAGCTAAACCTTATTACGTCCTTACTACAAAAATTGACTAGGACGCCCGAGGGTCTAACTTTATCTGATATTAATAATGCGATTGATGGTTTGGGAAATCTGATAAGCGCGGGCTGTATTTATGGCCTAATAAATATAGGCAGCATTAATCCTTTATTAAAAAATATGAATGCGCAGTGGTTAGTAGCTGAAAATAAAGATGAGTTAGATCGGCGCACTATTATAAATGCAATAAAGGTTATAGCAAGAGTGATGCAGGAAGGATATGTTAATGGGCAAATAGACGCAATCATTATCAATTCTTTATCAGATATAGTCATAAAGCATGAAAAAGACACAACGCATATAGATGGCTTTTTGGAAAATATAGGGATCATAAAAGGGGAAAGACCAACACGACAGCATGCAATAAATGTAACTTCTATACCATGGCTATCAGACAGTGTGCTTACGGCATCGCAGAGGGAGCTGTCATCATGGCAAGGCGGGCAAGATTTACTTATTTCTTCTGCTCAGCCGATGTACGATCCATTTTCAGAACAGGAGGACGAATCGGCTAATCTTAAGGAGATTTATAATCCATTTTCAGAACAGGCGGACGAATCGACTAATCTTAAGGAGATTTATAATCCATTTTCAGAACAGGAGGACGAACCGGCTAATCTTAGGGAAATCTATAGTCCATTTTCAGAACAGGAGAATGGACTGACTAATCCTATGGCTATATACAATCTTGCTAATGCTGAGGAAATGTATGATTTCTACTCAGAACAGGAAGACCACCGGGCAAATCCTACGGAGACATACAATTCGTTTACGGAACGCGAAAGTCAACTGGGAGAGAATCATCAAGAACAAAAAGCGCAGGCTAATAAACAGAGCGAAAAGGAGGTGGATAAAGATAACAGCGGCGAAGACGACGAAACTCCAATGCAAACCATCGAAGAGGAGATAGACTGGTTAGGTACGGGCAGGGGGATAGTTCATGAGGCTATTCGCGTAGAGCCAGCGCGGAGAGAACAGGACGAACACGACGGAATGATTATTGAAGAGCCGGGAATAGAAGGAGAAGAAGCACCAATAGAGGTGATAATGGGGGCAGAAGAAAGGGCTGTTATAGAGCAGCCAGCGGAAGCCGAGATATTAGGCACGATTCTAGGATTTATTAAAGTAGAAGATATTAATGGATTAAATCATTACTTAAACTTGCCTAGACACCACTGCAATGAAAAAGTATTGCCAAATGATCAGGGAATTTATTACCCTCACCCCGAACGAACTGCAACAGCAGCACCCCGTGAGAATAGATATGATGGAATAATAAAGACATTTTTTGAAGAGCATTGTAATACAGAATTGCTTAGAAGAACGGGGCATCAGTATTTTATTTCATTATTAAAGGCAGGTTCACGAACACATCTTTATGAATTATGGCGGGGCGAGAAATTGATACCCCTTATTCTTCATTTACCACTTGAAGAATTGCGTTTATTTATTCATGATTCCGTGACACCTCTTCGGGTGCAGCAAGATAGTACGTCTGTGCTAAAAGTGCTAGATACATTGTGCCTACGCTATGAAGTTAACTGTTCTGATGAACGGTTCGTTATTGAAAAATTAATAAAGCTTTTATTTGATAGGGCACTAGCATCCCATAAAGAACATCCTGTTAAATATCCAGAGATAAATAACCATTATAGAAAGGTTTTGCGCAGATTAAAAAAGGCGTGTGCAAAAACTATATCAAATGAGCTAGGGCGGCTACAAAATCACACTAATACAGTAGGTGGGCTAAGCTCAGAGCCCAGAGCTGAGCTAGAAGCCATCAGCACATTGATACATAATTTAACAGAGCCGATGCAAGAATTGATTGCGAACAATCTTGATGCGAACAAACAAGATCAACTCGGCGAAGGCACTCGTTTTCGTTATATCAATATTACTTGGATATTGTCGATGGCTTGTGTTTACCTGCAACTTGAAAAGCAAGTTGCTGATTATCGACGTGATAACGGCAACCGTAATGTTGGGGCAGCAGCGCAATATGGCTTTTTTGCGACTCATGCGGCTAATAGAGTGATTGAGATGCGGGCAATAAATCATCTCTTATCTAGGTTAGGGGGCTATGTGAAAGTATATAGAGATAACTGTGAAAAAATAGCAGGGGGTGGGATGATTAGTACAGATAGACTCGGGGCCGTATTAGTCAGTGCTACCGTGATTATGAAAATACAGTAGCAAGAATAGAGTCACAAAGAGCTAATCCTGGGCGAAGCATGAGAGCGAGCGCGTAATGTGATCGCGCTCTTTTTCTCAAAATATCCACAAAGAAGCGCGCATCAGTGGCGTTGCAACCATAATATTTATCAATTGTAAACCTATCCACACTGGGATTGGGCTTAAATCAAAGCCCCCCATCGTCGGTAGAAACTTGCGTACTAAGTTCAACATAGGCGCTGTTAGAACGTACAAAATATCGCTCAATGCATTGGGCTCAGGATTAACCCAACTCAATACGGCTTGCGCGATAATGATAATACTGTACAATTGTACCGTAAATTGCAACAATTGACCGCAAGAATAAACAAAGACACTCAACAACGGCAATGACTCGTCAATTTTTATCCAACCGAAAATATAGACTTTAGCCATGATCAACAATAGACAGATTAAAAACGCAGCGCTGTCGAAACCTTTCCACACACGCAAGACAGTGCGTATCGGTCTTATCGCGGGATTGGTGATGTTGCCTATCCATTGTGTGATGGTATTGCGCGGTGTGGGTCCAGAGAGTTGAACACAAAAGCGTAATAGAAATACGATGATGAGCAATGTAAAGATAGATTGACATAAAAACAGTAAAGCTGCTTGTAGCACCGACATAATAACTCCTATACAGTATCATAATGAGTTGACAACACTTTTGCTTGGTTGTACGCACTTTCTATGGCGCGAGTAAACAAAGCCTTCAAATTGCCTTGTTCTAAAACTTCCAACGCTTTTTCAGTGCTGCCGCCGGGGGAGGCGACTTGTTTACACAATTCAGCGAAGGGTTGCATCGTTTCTAAAGCAACGCGGCTTGCGCCTAGCACCGTTTGAATGCTAAAGCTTTTGGCAAGGTTTTCGTCTAAACCTAAAGCAATCGCCGCTTTTTGCATCGCTTCCATTACTAAAAAGATGTACGCGGGGCCGCAACCTGATAACGCAGTGATGGTATCCAAGGCGTTTTCTTGCTCACACCAATGTACTATGCCTACAGCACGAAACAAGGACTCTGCCCATTCACGCTCTGTGTGAGAGGCATTCGCGTTGGCATATAAGCCAGTGGCTCCGCAGCCGATTAATGCGGGTGTATTGGGCATGCAGCGTACCATGGCCAAAGTATCATTTTCTAAGAAACGGGCGATGGTAGCTAATTGTACGCCCGCGGCAACGGAAATAATACAGGGTTTATGCTGTAGATGATTTTTTAAGGTCTGGCAAGCGGCCCGAATGGCATTGGGTTTAACCGCCAAGACAATAATGGCAGCGTTTTTAACCGCTAACGCAAGGTCGGCTTCATAAAGTATACCCAATTCGGTTGCTAGAACGCGCGATTTGTCAGGATTTAAATCGTGCGCGGTGATACATTGGCCGGAGTAATGGGCACCGATCAACCCGCGTATCAAGGCGGTGGCCATATTGCCTGTGCCTATAAAAGTGATATTTTTATGTTGCATTATAATCGTTCTCCAAAAATTGCCGTGCCTATACGCACGATGGTTGTTCCTTCGGCTATAGCCGCTTCACAATCCTGCGACATGCCCATCGACAGAGTGTCTAGCGGCAAACCCGCCTGCTGCAAGTCTAGCAGAAGACGCGTCAATTGGCTAAAAGGGAGGCGTTGGGTTTCAAAGTCTGTGCTGGGCTCGGGGATGGTCATTAAGCCGCGCAAACGTAGCCTGGGTAAAGTCATGATCAACTGAGCTAATGTTAACACTTCCTTGGGGGAAATACCGGCCTTGTTATGGCTTCCCTCTAAATTAACTTGTATACATACGTTCAACGGTGGAGCATCGACGGGTCTGGCTTTGTTTAAGCGTTGTGCAACAATTGTGCTGGTTACAGAATGTACCCAAGAAAAATGTTCAGCAATGAGCGCACATTTATTACTTTGTATGGCACCTATAAAATGCCATTCTAAATGTGGCAGGGTTTCTATTTTAGAAAGTGCTTCTTGCACATAATTTTCACAAAAAGCAAGCAAGCCCGCGGTTGCAGCCATTTTTATTTTTTCTATGGATTGTTTTTTACTTACGGCCAATAGCGTGATAGTCTCTGCTGTTCTTGCAAACTTTTTCTGCGCAGCCTGAATGCGTTGTTGGACTATTTTTATATTGGAAGCGATGTCATTCATAAACTTATTATCACTATTTTAAGGAGGTACAGCTATGCATGTAAACGAATTATTAGCGCTTTGTATAGAGCGAAACGCATCCGATCTACATTTATCGGTTGGTGTAGCGCCATTGCTACGCGTAGATGGCGAGTTAAAACAATTAGATCACCCGCCGTTAACAGTATTGGAACTAAACACACTATTACAGGATATCATGAATGAAGAACAGCGCGCATCTTTTGCCAAAGATTTGGAAATAGATTTTGCATTCGCCATAGATAAACTGGCGCGTTTTAGAGTCAATGTGTTTCGACAGCAGCGCGGTCTGGCGGCAGCATTTCGCGTGATTCCAACAACGATATTGTCTTTACCACAATTAGGCCTACCCGCGATTGTATGCGCCTTGGCCGATAAACCCAGTGGCTTGGTATTGGTGACCGGCCCTACGGGTTCGGGAAAAACAACGACCCTAGCAGCTATTATTGATTATATCAATGAACAACGTTACCAGCATATTTTAACCATAGAAGATCCGATTGAATTTATACATCACAGTAAAAGATCTTTGATCAATCAACGTGAAGTGGGTAGGGATACGCGTGGCTTTAACGAAGCGCTGCGTTCCGCCTTACGCGAAGATCCGGATATTATTTTGGTGGGTGAATTGCGCGATTTGGAAACGATGCGCTTGGCTATGACGGCTGCCGAAACGGGTCACTTGGTGTTGGCGACCCTACACACCAATTCGGCAACCAAAGCGATCAATCGCATCGTGGATGTTTTTCCTGCGACAGAAAAAGCAATGATACGCACGATGTTGTCTGAATCTTTAAATGCGGTGATAGCTCAATGTTTACTAAAAAAAGCGGGCGGAGGGCGGGCGGCGGCATTAGAAATTATGGTGTGTAATGCGGCGTTAAAACATATGATCCGCGAAGATAAAATTGCCCAAATGGTTTCCGTGTTACAAACCGGACGCGAGGAGGGCATGTTTACCTTGGATCAGCACTTAGCAGAATTGGTGCAAAGCAAAATAGTGGCGGTAGAAACTGCACGCAGTTATGCGGTGGATAAGAGTAAGTTTGTGTAAGTTTCTAATGCAGATTAGAGATAATTTACCTTATTTCGCAGATCTAATGGATGGCCCGTGAGCCATAGGCGTCAAGGGTAGTGTTCACGTAACTGTGTCAAAATAAAAAAATAGTTGGAGAAAGTTAGGTGTTATGAGGCCTACAAGCCGAAAGAATGTCAAGGTTGCGCGAAGCGCACCCGAAGGGCTTG
>JAJXVQ010000073.1 GCA_021782065.1 Pseudomonadota bacterium | reverse complement strand
ATCCGGACTAACATGCCTTGCCCTAATCTAAAGGTGCGATTATCATGTCCTTGGATCTTAACAGGCTGAATGTCAATGTGTGCAAACTCGGGGAATTGGTCGTCTATTAATTTACGTACAAGGCCAAGCGTAATATTAAAGGGATTTTTAGTGTTTTTCATAGTATAAGGTGACTTTAAGGGATCTCTCCAACTGAATGGGCCTATATTTTACCAAGTTGAGAGGAAATCGCAATTTTTATTTTTTAGTTCAACTCATCAACTTAGCTGATATTCATTATATAAATAGTAAAATTTAAAAATGCAGCAAAACTAACCCATAAAAGGTAGGGTAAGCATAAGAGGAAAACAGAACGCTGATGGCGTGCGGCGATCATAAAAATGAGTAACGACAGCCAAAGCGCGCCTATATCTGCAAGTGCCAAATCGATACGGTGAAAGTAAAAAAACAAAGGTGACCAGCCCAAATTGAAAATAAATTGTATAATGAATAGCGCAATTAATAATTTATTGTTCGTTTTTTCTTTCCAGAGCTTGCCCAATGCAGAGCCCATCATGAGATAAAGTATTGTCCAAGCAGGGCCAAATATCCAAGCGGGAGGATTGAAGTTTGGTTTGTTTAAGCCAACATACCAAAGCGGATCAGAAGCATTGGCGCTATAGCCAGACAACAGACCTAGGAGTAGACACAATAAGCTTCCTAAGATTTCTGTCTGGTATTTTTTAAATGTTGACTTCATGCTTTCTCCTTTCTCACCATCTAACTTCCACTGGCCAGTTAAGCCATTGCACATAATCTTTAAAACCATCGTTAATAGTCTGATGCAATTTCTCTCCAAACCCTGCTTTAGGCATTTGTAATTTTAAACGGGACGGTTCAATGATTTCTGGTAAATCTATTAATAGGTTATTCATAGTAACTTTAATCCACAGGACATACTCGAATGATATGGCCGTCTGGATCTTGAACGAGGAAGGTACGGCCAAATATTTCCGTTTGAGGTTCTTGTAATATTTTGATATCACGGTGCTTTTGCCATTCTTCGAAAAGCCGATCTACATCTGCGCTGGAGGGCAACATAATACCAATCTCAGCGAACCTAGAGGCGGCAACATCTGGGATTGTTCCTCCAGACCAAATGGCAAACAATGCTTCGCCGCCAGCGGAAAATGCCACATAGCGGGGGCTGGAAAATACTGGTTCCGCATTAAACAGTATCTTATAGAAAGCAGTTGAACGCGCTATATCAGACACGTAGACAAGTTGAAGATTAGGCTTAGGGGATAGTGTCATAATGAGTATTCCGAGGTTGTTTATAAAACTAAGTAAATTTTCATACCTTCATGGTTCGCTTCAAAACCTAACTTTTCGTAGAATGCTTTTGCTGCGGTGCGTTTTTTATTAGTAGTTAACTGAATGATCGTAGCGCCGTTTGTTATTCCATACTGGATGGCTTGTTGAATCATCCATTGCCCAATTTTTTGGCCTCTGTATTTTTCAAGAACACGCACAGCCTCAATTTGCATTCTAGTTTGACCTGTAAAAGTAAGGGATGGCATTATCGTTAGGTGGCAAGTGCCGACAATCTCGCTGCCGTTTTCTACGACCATTAAATATTGGTTAGAGTTAGTATCTATTCTGCGAAACGCGTCAATATAGCGTTGTTCTAATTCTGGTTTTGTAGACTCGCGTGTCTGGCTCAGCTCATCTTCAAGCAGAAGATTCACAATTGTTCTTAAATCGTTTATTGTGGCTCTACGATGTATAAGTTCTTCAATCATGCCATAATATTCCCATAGCCAATCAAATTTGGCGGAGAGGGAGGGATTCGAACCCTCGGTACGGATTAACGTACACACACTTTCCAGGCGTGCTCCTTAAACCACTCGGACACCTCTCCACACGATGGAGAGCAAGGATAAACTAAATTACGCGCTTTTACAACTAAATTGATTATTTTCAGATCAATTATATCTTTTGTTAGGATTCTTGCTATGATCAAACAACTCATCTTTAAATTAAGAGCTGTTATGTACCCATTACCCAAAAAAAGCACCGTAGCCAGTTTTGATGTGGATGCACAAAAAACATTCACACCCCTGTGCCCACAAGAATTGCCAGTGCCCGGTGGCACGGAGATCGTCGCTGAGTTGAATGCCCAAGCCCGTTTTGCCAGCTTGCGTCTCGCTTCTAAGGATAGCCACAGCGCACAAGCCCTATGGGTGGCAGATGCTGCTCATCCGCCCTTATCGGCCATCACCACGCCGCATATGGATTGTTATTGGCCAGTGCATGCTGTACCCGGAACCTTGGGATTTGAAAGCTTGCCGGGGTTGCCTGCTATCGCCGACTATGACCATGTAGTCTGGAAAGGGGTAGAATTGGACATGCATCCTTATGGTGCCTGTTATCACGATTTGGCTGAGAAATTAAGCACGGGTGTATTAGAGTTTCTACAAGTTCGCGGTATTCGTTGCATCATCGTAGGTGGTTTGGCTACGGAATATTGTGTTAAAATCACAGCCCTTCAATTACGGCGTGCAGGCTTTGATGTAGTGGTGAATTTGGCCGCCTGCAGAGGTTTAGATCCTATAGCCATAGAAAAGGCGGTACAAGAAATGAAAGCCGCGGGCATTTTTTTTGTTGCTGCGGCGAGTGAGTTCCAACCGTAAAACTTCCTTTTTATTTTAATCTAATGATAACCGATATGTGCACGGACTTTCCCACGAAATACCCAATATGACCAACCAATGTACATTAGGATAACTGGTAGCAAAAACATCGTACCAACGAGCAAAAATATTTGTGTCTCAGGAGCTGATGCGGCTTGCCACAAAGTGAAGTAATGTGGGACGATCATCGGGAAAAGACTAATGATAATTCCGAGGTAAGAGATTATAAATAATCCTATTGCACCTATAAAAGGGGCAATTTCAGATTCATTGCCTAAGGCCCACCATTCAAACAACATAATGGCTAACGTTACTATAGGCACAGGTAAAAGATAAGCAGTATTAGGCCAAGAAAACCAACGATGAGCAATTTCAGGATGACTAAACGGGGTCCAAAGGCTAACCACCCCTATCGCAATCACAACTGCAATAAAACACCATCGACCTTGTTGGCGCGCTGTGTTTTGCAACTTACCTTCCGTTTTAAGAACCAGCCAAGCAGCACCTAGCAAAGCATAACCGAATATGAGCGCCAGCCCAGTAAAAAGTGAGAACCAAGTGAAACAATCAAAAGAGCTACCAACAAAGTGGCGCCCGTATACTTTAAAACCTTGGATATAAGCGCCCAATACTATTCCTTGTGCAAAAGTTGCGATCAAGGATCCAAAACAAAATGTGTAATCCCACAAAGTGGCATGTGTTGCATCTCTATTGCGAAATTCAAAAGACACACCGCGAAAAGCAAGTGCCAGTAACATGATTAAAATAGGGAAATAGACAGCAGGAATAATGATAGAAAATGCCAAAGGAAATGCTGCGAGTAAACCCAAACCACCAAATACTAACCAGGTTTCATTCCCATCCCAAACGGGGGCAATCGAATTCATAATAAGGTTACGTGTGGTGCCATCAGACGCTAGGCCATACAGTATGCCGACACCTAGATCAAAGCCATCCAGCAAAACATAGAAAAAAACGGCAATCCCTAAAAGAATCGCCCATAAAGGAACAAAATCTATACTCATAACAATCGCTCCGGTAAGGTGTCAATGGGGCTACGATGTTGCCCCCCTTCAATAGGGGCAGTGGCATTTAGTGCGGGACTAAAGCTCTTACGAACTATACGCGTCATCAAAAAAATACCAACAGGGAAAATAATGAGATAAAGCAATATATAACTGGCGAGAGAAAAAAGGACATCCATACCTGTGAGCGAAGGAGTGGCAGAGTCAGCCGTTCGTAGTAGCCCGTATACCGTCCAAGGCTGGCGGCCGGCTTCGGTGGTGGTCCAACCCGCAAGTATTGCCAAAAAACCTAAGGGCATCGAGAATTGACATAGACGTAAAAACCAGGCTGTATCCGATAAACGATGACGAACTCGCAACCATATGCTTATAATAACCAGGGTTGTCATAATAAGGCCAATACCTACCATGATTCGGAACGAAAAAAAAGGTATAGCGATAGTTGCACGTTGATTAGCGGGCCATTGTTTTAATCCAGGAACGGTGCCGTTTACATCATGTGTCAGAATAAGGCTGCCCAATAGTGGCAATTCAATAGTATTATGGTTCATTTCCTTTTTTTCATCTGGGATAGCGAACAATATGAGTGGCGCGCGTGCTTGTGTATTCCAGTGTGCTTCCATCGCAGCGAGTTTCGCTGGTTGATATTTTAGTGTATTCAGTCCATGCATATCACCTAATACAATCTGGAGTGGCACCAGTAGGGTTAAAAGCCAAAATGTCATTGAGAGCATTACCTGGCTTTCTCCTGAGAATTTATTTTTTCTCAGCAAATAAGCAGCGACAGAAATCACAACCAGAGCAGTGGTAATATAAAAACCTACTACCGTATGCGCGAAACGATACGGGAAAGAGGGGTTGAAAATAATATGTAACCAATTCACTGGAAAGAAACGCCCGTCGACTATTTTATATCCTGCCGGTGTTTGCATCCAACTGTTAGCCGCTAAAATCCAAAATGCAGACAGAAGAGTGCCAAATGCTACCATTAATGCAGACATAAAATGCGCCCAGCGTGGAACTAAATCGCGACCAAATAACAACACGCCCAGAAATGCTGCTTCAAGAAAAAATGCTGTGAGGCCTTCGTAAGCAAATAAAGGTGAAAGTACATTGGCCGTCACATCAGCATAACGGCTCCAATTTGTTCCAAATTGAAATGGCATGACAATGCCAGACACAACGCCCATACCAAAAGAGACTGCAAAAATTTTTATCCAAAAGGCTGAAATGCGAAAATAAATTTCGCGTTTAGTTATAAAGTATATGCCCTCAAGCAAGGCGATATAAGAAGCAAGTCCTACTGTGAAAGCAGGGAGCAAAATATGAAAGCCGATAACCCATGCAAATTGTATCCTGGATAGCATAAGCGGATTAAGAGACATAAGCTACTCCTCAAATATATTTTTAATACGATTCGCCACCAAAGAACCTCAGTAAACATTCAGATAAAGTTTAAAATTTTACTACCTCTTATTGTGCGTTCAAATTCCCATCTTCATCTTTAATATATTTCTTTTTTACTGCGTTCCACTCGACCCGATGGCTGATCTCTTCTAATGAATCGTGGGGATTTTTTCTTTTATCGGGATCCTTATATTCCTCTTGAGCATGGTTAAAAGATTCTCGATAAATATTTTGTGCATGCGTTGGTAAATTTTTTTTTACAGATTCAGGCAGTTCTTCATTTTTTTCATAGGGCATGATGATTTCCTCTCTCGTTTAGAATTACTTTGCACACTACCGCCTAGGGTAGAGACAGCAGCTATTTTTTTGTGTCTAAGGACTTTTATTTTTGTATTCCATTAAACCGTCAGTTCGTAAAATAGTTATAGTCTCTTCTATTGTTATTTTTGGTAACTACTTGTGCCTTATTGTGTGAAAAAGGCTCGTGTCATGTGCATTAGAGCATCTCTTAGCTATCTGTTCCCTAACGATTGCGGCGTGACTACAAATGGATGAATCAAGCCGACACCGTTAGGGAGCGGATGGGAAGAGTAGGTACATTTTTTTCAACAAATTTATTCTACTTACCCTTAAGCGCTTCCGCTCTTTACCAGCGTTCCGTAGGATCATGCCAATAAGGTTTCACTTTATAAAAACTATAAAGACCCTCTATGTCAAATTGGGTTGCATCTGGCCAGTTCTCCGGGTCAAAACCAGGAGAATTTTCTAATTTCTCCTTGGTAGTGTCTACGATTATTTGTTTAGAGTCTTCATCCACTTTTACTGCCGCATAAGGAATGGCAAATACCATTACCCCTAACCCCAAA
>JAJXVQ010000007.1 GCA_021782065.1 Pseudomonadota bacterium | reverse complement strand
TTAACTCGCTGGTTGCTTTCATAATATTCTCCTGTCTTCACAACAAAAGTATATTATGTTTTTTAAGTAAAATCAGCGGGTTACCTCCTGTTTTCTAATCTTTTGTCCAGTACAGAGGATGGCCCAGGAATGTAAATTATCGTATCGCTTATTTGATAGCCATTATACCCATCACGCACCGTGGTTAATGCTATATCTAATTGGCTTTGATGTAGTAGGTCCATGACTTCTGCTTCTGTAGACCCAAAAGTATTCGCTGTATGTAGAATGAAACGGGTAACCTTCCTGGTTACCCGTGACTACAGTATCTCTAAAAAAGCTAAATCCTTATCTGATATTTCTAGAGAAACTTTGATTTTGTTGTTCGGCTTTTTGTCGCTCTTGTGCCACATCCATGATAGCAGCCGCTGTATGCCCCTGGGGTAAATGATATATTTTATCGATTGTCTCAAATATTTCCTTCCAAAATTGGGGATCAGTTCTTCCATTAGAGGAAGCCTTATCAGAATCCAAGTTATTGTCAAAATAATAGTCGATCAATTGTGGTTCAATTGCGCTCCAGCTCGGTGCGGTCATAAGATTCCGACGTAAACCTTCTTCGGTCTGAAAATTAAACTGGCCCACCAAGAAATTTTTTAGGTATTGGAATTTCTCCTCCCTAGTGGCTGGTAAATGACTAGAGTTGGCTAAATTGCTTGGGCTATCAGGAGTACTAGAGTTACTAGAACTACTAGGACTGTTCGAACTGCTGGAGTTGCTAGAACTATTAGGACTGATAAAGCCATCCGAGATGCTTGAAGAAGGAGCAGTTTGAAGCAAGACGTTCAAATTTTCCTTCGCATGTTTTGCAAGTTCTTTCCATTGTGCTTTCTGATTCTCTGAACCGCCGTTGTCATCTAGTTTAGCTATTTGAGCTACAGCATACTCCAAAATTTTAACCATGTCTGGTAGAGCATCTGTAAAATTAATTTTTACATGAAGCGTTGCAATCTTAATTTCACTTAGCGCCGCCATAAAGTCTATAGATGGATTTTTCTTAGCCAGTTCCGCCTCCTCCTCCATTATAATATAACTTAGAATATCTTCAACTGAACTCAGACTGTTGATTTTTTTGGCAACTTTAAAGAGAGCTTCATCACATGAACTTTCTTCTTGTCCAAAGAAAGAAAATGCCGTAGAAAGAGTAGTAGTAAGCAATGCTGTTTTGGCGCCGCGTTCTTTACGAATATTTTCTTCATTAATTTCCACATATTCGGTGGCGTGAGAGTTTAACATTTCATAAACTTTTCTCTTTAGAGTCTCGTTTAGATTGAACTCTAGTCTATAGGAAGTTACTGCTAAATGTGCAAAAGAGCTAAATCCTAAATGTTGTGCTAAACCATCAATAAAGGTACTAAAAACTTCTGGCCTTGCATTTTTCAATCGCTCTAATTCTAAGCGGTTTTTTTCTATTAGTTCGCATTTTCTTGAGATTTCTTCCGTTACTTTCTGCTCATCCACATAAAAATTTAGCGCTCTCCCCCCCAAACGCTCCACATCATTTTCTGCACATTTAATTTTATCCGAATGGTCTACATTTGGTTGATCCCGAAAATTTTCAAGATATGTAATATGGCGATCTAAACTATCAGCATCACAAACTAAACGTATAGGATCCAACTGGCGCAATGCCGCACTTTTGTTTTTTAGTTCTTGAAGCATATCCTTAATAGCTTCAGCATCGTGAGCGATTTGCTGTTTATAAATTTGGGCCACAACTTGCATTAAATTTTGACTATCTTTTAAAAGTTGATATTTTTCATTCTCTATAGCAGCATTCTTTATTTTATCCTGGAGAGCTTTTATTGCACCTTCATGTTGCTCATTCTTTTGTTTAGGGTCGCGACTGAGCGAATTGTAACGTGATTCTGTATCAGCAAGAATAGTGTGTAAACCAGCTCGACCTAAATTTTGCACGATGACATCTTCATCATCAACCATCGCTACTCTAGAAATATTCACACGGGAATAGTCATCAGGACCCTGAATAGCTATAATACCTGCGGTTTTCATCTCTCGATCTAAAATGGGTAAAATATGCATGTCTGTCAAAACCTGCATACAACCATAAATCTTACCTTTAGCAGCACCTATTTCTTCGTATCCACCTAACAAAAGTTCATGCACATTTATCGTTAAAACTAAGCCGGGGTTGTTCTCTTTATCACGTAACTGAATATTAAATGTGTGTTGTGGATTAATTTTAACTGTGAAAGAGGCCTTCATTTTGTCTTCTGTAAAAGATAGTTCATGGGTTTCTGCGTTATATTTTCCTGCCTCCATACCTCTAACTAAAAGGCGTTCAAGAATTTCTGATGAAATATCTAGGAGCCCACTATCTTCTTGTATAGGGCGTATGCTAACAGTTTTGAGTTGAAGAGCTCCTGCCAATCCCAAATAGCTTTCGTCAAGAGATTTCATGCCTCTAGCAATCAAATATCCTGGTTGATTGTCTATGGGATACATAGCACGAATTGCAACCAGGCGCTCATCCCCCCCATAACCGGCAATGGATGCACCTGTACTTACGAATCCAATCGGTATTTTCTTTGTAATACAATAAGTAAAGAAGGTTGCTAGTCTAGGATCAGTGGCTTGACCAGCATCATCAACAACAGTGTGATCTCTATCTAATAGAACAATAGCATCAAGTTGTGTAGGATTTTGTCTTGTTGTTTCTTTTTTCTCTTTTCCATTTAATTTTGGTTGATTCGCAGCCATCTTAATTACCCCTCTTTTTATTCATTATTAAAATAGGCCCTTGCTATATTAAACCTAAGCACTGGCCAGACTCTTTCTACACAATGTAGAAGATGGGTAAATAATATCAAAAGAAGATTAAGGAATACTTAAAGTGTGTATTAATTTTGTTTAATTTTCAAATAAAAGGCTCTATTTTTTGCTAAAGTTGCCTCATTTCCATTTATGGTATAATTTTGAGCTATTGCTATCTTTTGGAAGGTAGAAATGGAAGAAACAAATTATGATGTTAAACGACTAGATCATTTAGGTCTTGTAGCTTGTTTTTGTAAAGAAGTAGGTCTTGAAGAGCTGGTGCAAAAGTTTAAATCTAGATACCACTAGTTTTCATTTGGATGGAGTATATCAAAGAAATTATGCATCCGTCATAGCACTGGTCTGCGCTTTTTTATGGTTGCCTATGGGAAATGCCAACAGCCCCTAGTATTCTTTCGTCCCAAAACCGCCCTTCATTTTAGGGCTTATATGCTGATATAATAAATCTTTAAGATAATTAAAGAGGATTTTCACATATCATGGCTAAACAAAACATATTCTATGCCCAATCGGGCGGCGTTACCGCCGTTATCAATGCCACGGCTTGTGGCTTAATCGAAGCCGCCCGCGCCCATAAAAAAAACTTGGGTAAGGTATTGGTAGGGCGTAACGGTATCTTGGGCGCTTTGCATGAAGAGTTGATAGACACAACCTTAGAATCCAAGGCGCAGATCCGCGGTTTGTACCATACTCCAGCCGGTGCATTCGGCTCTTGCAGATATAAATTAAAAAGCTTAACGGAATATAAAGCGGAATACGAACGCCTGATTGAAGTCTTTGCGGCACACAACATTGGTTATTTTATGTATAACGGTGGCGGGGATTCTCAAGACACCACGCATAAAGTTGCGCAGATGAGTAAGCTTTTGGGTTATCCCTTAACCTGCATAGGCATACCTAAAACCGTAGACAATGATTTACCCATTACCGACAATTGCCCCGGCTTTGGTTCAGTGGCTAAGTATGTGGCTGTATCCATACGCGAGGCGGGTTTAGATGTGGCCTCCATGGCGGCTACTTCAACCAAAGTATTTATTATGGAAGTCATGGGCCGTCATGCGGGTTGGATAGCAGCGGCAGGCGGCTTAGCCGCGGAAAAAGAAGGGGAAGCGCCACATATCATATTATTTCCCGAAGTTGCGTTGAATGAAAAAGCCTTTTTAGACAAAGTTGATAAAACGGTTAAAAAGCATGGTTATTGCGCCATTGTCGTTTCCGAAGGGGTGCGCAACAGCGCGGGCGAATTCATCGCCAGTGCCGGTTTAAAAGATGCCTTTGGTCATACTCAATTAGGCGGTGTAGCACCGGTCATTGCGCAACTCGTTAAAAGCCAATTGGGTTACAAATACCATTGGGCCGTATGCGATTATCTACAACGCGCTGCGCGGCATATCGCTTCTAAGACCGACGTAGAACAAGCTTATGCCCTGGGTTATAAGGCCATCGAATTTGCGTTGGAAGGCAAAAGCGGCATTATGGCCACTATCGTACGCAAAGCTGGTAAACAATATCGCTGGAGCATAGGCGCTACACCTTTAGAAAACGTCGCCAATCAAGAAAAATGTTTACCTAAGCATTTTATACGCGCGGATGGCTTTGGTATTACAGAAGCGTGTCGCGATTATTTAACACCTTTGATTGCAGGCGAAGACTATCCGCCCTATAAAAATGGTTTACCACACTACGTTACCCTTAAAAACGAATTGGTGCCTAAAAAACTTAAAACAAAATTTCAGGAAAAGCGTTAATTATGTCGTTACTACCGCGTTATATAGACAGTAAGATAGCGCGCCAATGGCATCGCGAAATGCTGCATTATATATGGGTGGGATTGTTAGCCACCGCCAGTCAATATATCTTGCTGGTTTTGTGTGTAGAGCTTTTTCGGACCAGTGCGGTGTTAGGCTCTAGCTTAGGATATTTGTTAGGTGGTGTCGTTAATTATGTCTTAAATCGCAAACATACCTTTGTCTCGCAAAAAAAGCATCATAAGGCTATTACGCAATTTATTCTCGTGTTTATTATCGCTTTTTTTATGAATGGCGCTTTGCTGCAAGCAATGCAAAGCTTTTTAAAAATGCCTTATTTTTATGCGCAAATAGTGACAACCCTATTGGTGCTAGGCTGGAATTATTCCGCCCATAAATTTTGGACTTTTAGGGACGTGGCGTAGAAATTTCCACTCTTTACTATCCGCGCCCCGACAGTTGCGGCTCGTTTATAAACGGATGAACTGAGCCTCGACCGTCGGGGGGAGGGAATAAGCGAATGGGAAGAATAGTTACATCAATTCTTCTGCAGGTCCGTTAAAAAGTATACGGATTGATACTGTGCATCCCCCAATCCTGGTAGCCAAAAGGAATGTGCCAAATCCTTAGCCTGTTGTTGATAACGCGCCGATAATAGGGTTTTGGCTCCATCGTCACTTAACGCACACACCCACACACTTTTATGACAATCGCTGGATTTGGTAGCCCCTGAATCGCTTTGCACTGCGCACGACCAAAAGGGTGATTCTCTTCCCGTTTCGACGGGTAAAGTATCTGCCGTGGATTGATAGACATACAGTGCCCACGCTCTAGGACCTAATACCTGCGTTAAGCCCGCGCTTGCGCCTATGTGGCCCGCGGGAAAATCCAATACTAAAGGGGTATCATATTGACTGCGTACTAAAAAAAATTGTGCTTTATTATCGGTCGCGCCAAAATGCATGTCACCCTTCTCGTTAAATTGCACTTGATTGGGTATACAATGCAAGATGCCATCATTCCTAGGCGCTGCCAGCAGCGTTACGCTCAGCAATGTAAGAGCAATCCCTATTTTTCTATTCATCATCTTCCTTCAAAGCAAAAGAATTACCACAACCACAGGTGGTTTGCGCATGAGGATTGCGGATGATAAAACGCTGTCCCTCTACGTCGTCTTTATAATCTAATTCAGCGCCGGTTAAATATTGCAAACTTAAGGGATCGATATAAATATATATTTCAGATCGCATTTTGTAGGCAGCATCGTCTTTAGCCACTGGACAAGAAATAACGGTGTCGTCTTCTTTGTGCTCTTCATCTAAAATAAAACCGTATTGAAAGCCAGAACAACCGCCACCTTCTATATAAATACGTAATTGTGTATTCACATCCTGTTCCTCGGCCAAGAGCTCAGCGATACGTGCAATCGCCTCGGGTGTTACTTTTAGATAGTCGCTGGCATTAACGCCTGGGGTATAGTATGCAGCTACGCTCATTAAGGTATTCTCCTGTATTCTAAAAATCGGTACGCATAAGGGTTTTTATCGTCGGCAACAAAGGCTTCTTTTGCCACCAAACGCCATTCATCCTTATTCCATTGGGGGAAAAACCTATCACCCTTGGTTTCTAGCTGTATTTCCGTTAAGTATAAACGCTGCGCCTTGGGCAATATTTGTTTATACACCGCTTCGCCGCCGATGACCATCATTTCATCACAATCTGTGCACAAAGCCTCGACTTCAGGCCAATTATGCACCACCTCACAACCCGGTGCCACAAAGTTTAGATCATGGGTTAGAATGATATTACGCCGCTCCGGCAAAGGTTTGCCTAAGGATAAATAGGTTTGCCTACCCATGACAATGGGCTTCCCCAGCGTTAGGGCCTTGAAATGGCGCAGATCCGCAGGCAAATGCCACGGCATGTGATTATTTAAGCCTATAACGCGCCCTTCAGCTATGGCGGCAATAATGGAAATGATCATGGTTTTACCCCAAATATTGAGTCTAGTATACCATTTTTGGCCATGGCGTGGGATAATGCGGTTATATCCGTGATCGAGCCAATAGTTATTTTGCATATACCCAGGAGCCACTATGTCCACATCCAACCAAAATGCCTTTGAAAAAGCGCAACTTTATATCCCCGGCGGCGTCAATTCGCCCGTGCGAGCCTTTGGTTATGTGGGCGGTACGCCTCTATTTATTGCCAAGGCCAAAGGCCCTTATATCACCGACATACAGGGCAACTCCTATGTGGATTATATAGGCTCCTGGGGACCGATGATTTTGGGACACAATCATCCCGCCGTCATTCAAGCCGTGCACGAAGCCGTAGACAATGGTCTAAGTTTCGGCACTCCTACGGAATTAGAAACACTATTAGCCGAAAAGATTTGCAGTATGGTTCCTTCTATAGAGCAAATACGCATGGTTAATTCCGGCACCGAAGCCACCATGAGTGCCATTCGTTTAGCCCGCGGTTATACGCATCGCAATAAGATCATCAAATTTATAGGCTGTTATCATGGCCACAGCGATGGCTTATTGGTGCAGGCAGGTTCCGGTGCGCTGACCTTTGGTCATCCCAGCTCCCCGGGTGTACCACCAGCCGTGGTCGAATACACTTTGCTCGCACCTTATAACGATTTAGCCGCGGTAGACAATTTATTTTCCCAGTATGGCGACGACATCGCAGCGATTATTGTAGAACCCGTTGCAGGCAATATGAATTGTGTTTTACCTGAATTCGGTTTTTTAGAAGGCTTACGCACTTTATGCAATAAATACCATTCCCTATTAATTTTTGACGAGGTGATGACGGGCTTTCGCGTACATCCTCAAGGCGCCCAAGGTTTATACAACATCACTCCCGATCTGACCACCTTTGGTAAAATCATCGGTGGCGGCATGCCGGTGGGTGCTTTCGGCGGACGTCGCGGCATCATGCAGCAATTAGCCCCAATAGGTCCCGTGTATCAAGCCGGTACTTTATCGGGTAATCCTATTACCATGGCCGCAGGTCTTGCCACTTTAACGGAATTAGCGGCCCATCCAGAATATTATGCCGCTTTGCAACAGCACACGATGCAGTTAATGAATGGTTTAAAAGAATTAGCGGCTAAGGCCGGTGTGCCCTTTTCTACCACTGCCGTTTGCGGTATGTTTGGTTTGTATTTTCGCGATCTCGCGCCTACGAATTTAGATGAGGTAAAAACCGCTGATGAGGCGCGGTTTAAACAATTTTTTCATACGATGTTAATGCAAGGCGTGTATTTAGGACCGTCTGCTTTTGAAGCAGGATTTATTTCGCTGGCGCATAACGATGAAACACTGGGTAAAACATTAACAGCTGCACAAGCGGCGTTTTACTGAGCCCCAGTCAATCTCTCATAATAGGCGTCAAAACGCTTATGCCCTAGGGCCAATAGCGCTGAAACAATAATGACTATAGAAAATAACATCATTGCTGAATAATGCAGGGTCATAGCGCCAAACTCACCACCGAGATAACTGCCTAAGCCCCATGAAATGGAAATGTTGGCCGAAATCATGATAGTGGAATATGCCTTAGGTGCGATCTGCGTAGCCGCTGCCAGCATCACCGGTATAGCCAATAATTCACTGACGCAAAACAAAATGTAAAATGTTATCAGTGGCCATGGACTGCCTATATAATTAGGATTATGTTCTATGGCGTAAATCAATGGTAATAAAGCGACACAGCTCGCCATTAAAAAGCAATAACTCAGCGATAATTTGCGATTCACCGTTAAAGATACGCCACGACTGTGTAGATAATCATACACTTTAGCCAAGCCCAAGCTAAACAAAATAATCAGCACCGAATAAAAAGCCAGATACCAAGTCACGGGAAATTTGTAACTGCCGATGACATTATGAATGTTGTGTGCAGCATAATACGTCAATAAGCCAAAAGGCAGAGCATAGATAAGGTTCCACACGATGTTGGCGATACACATGCCTAGATATACTTTAATACGCGTTTTTTCGATAGACGTTAAGGTTGGTAATTGCAATTGGTCCGCGCCACGACGCAAACCTATATCGCGCAAACTACGGCGACTCGCCAGCGACAAGTTGATCAATGCAATAATAAAACCCAGCGCGCCCAATAAAAAAGCACATCGATAACCCCAGTGCTGGGCCACCAACCCAGATAAAAAAGTTCCCATTAAGCCGCCTATATTGATCGCCATGTAAAATACCGCAAATGCCGAGTGCCGCTTATGATCTTGTTCGCTAAAGAATTCTCCTACCATGGCGCTTAGGCTGGGTTTCAACAATCCGCAACCCAACACCAACAATGATAAACTACAATAAAACGCGGCCGTACTGTGCAACATGATAGTCAGCTGGCCTATGCCCATTAAAACGGCACCTACAGCGGCACCTAAGCGGCGCCCTAAGAATTTATCCGTGATAAAACCACCTACCACGGGGCTGATGTAAACAAAAGCCCCGTACGTCCCTGAAATACGGATGGCGGCTTCTGCAGACCAGCCTAAACCGCCCGCAGAGGGAGAATCGTTAGCATATAATACCAACAAAGTTTGCAACATATAGAAACTAAAGCGTTCCCACATTTCAATAGACGATATGGCTCGCACGCCTTTGGGTAAGGATTTAGGTTCAGTCATGATACGTATTTTTCTCGACGTACTTGCTGCGCACTAAAGCCTTTTTCCTTCAGGATTTCATAAGCGGCATCGATCATGTTGGGATTACCACACAAATAAACGATGTCATTGTCTGGCGACGGATTTAAAAGAGCAAATTGGTCCTGCACATAGCCTAAACGCTCAAAGGGCAATAACGGCTCTTGGTCGTTTTCGCGGCTATAACAAAGACGAAAATCTAGATTAGGATACTGATTCGCGTACGCTAAAAAGTCTTCGCTATACAAAGCATCATCGCGCGTTTGCACGCCTAGCATAATCACGACTTTAATGTCATGGAGCCGTGCCGCCAATGCAGGCAACATAGATCTATACGGCGTTACGCCTGTGCTCGTGGCGACCAGGATATAACGCTGTGGCTTTTCATCGCGCAAAATGAGGCGACCATAAGGCCCACTCATCGTAAATTGATCCCCGGGTTTTGCACTGAACAAAGCCTCAGAAGCAATGCCACCTTTGACGTAACCCAGTGCCAATTCTATGTGCGAGGATTGCCCAGGGATACTCGCCAAACTGTAACTGCGTCGTATTTCTTTAGCATCTGCAACAGGAAAATGAAAGCTCACAAATTGACCAGGGGTAAACTCCAATGACTGCCCATCGTGGCGCTTTAATTTTAAATGTCGCACCTTAGGCGTTAGCAAAGTGGCTTCAACCAAGGTTACCGTAAACGTATTCTGCATAATTTGCCCTCTTTATAGGCGATGTTATACCATAATTCAGTATAATCGGTATATACTATTCTCCATTTTAGAGGCAGGCTTTATGGCTAAACTGTATTTCTATTACTCGGCAATGAACGCGGGTAAAAGCACTACCCTGTTACAATCCGATTATAATTACCGCGAACGCGGCATGGAAACGCTGTTGTTTACCCCGGAATTGGACAATAGGCAACAGAAGGGCCTTATCTCCTCACGCATAGGGCTACAAGCCAATGCCATCCCCTTCGATGCGCACACCAACTTATACCGCATGGTGAAAATCATACAGCAAGAACGCCCCGCATTAAAATGTGTGTTTGTGGATGAAGCACAATTTTTAAATAAGCAGCAAGTACTACAATTGGCGGCTATAGTGGATCAACTGAATTTACCCGTCTTAACCTATGGCTTACGTTCCGATTTTAAGGGCGAGCCCTTTGAAGGCAGCTTATATTTATTGATCTTAGCCGAGGAAATAGCCGAGATTAAAACGATCTGCCATTGCGGCCGTAAAGCGACTATGAATATGCGTATAGACGATAAAGGCAATAAGGTATCTGACGGCGCACAAGTGGAAATTGGCGGCAATGACCGTTATATTGCCACCTGCCGCATTCATTTTAATTGCGGCGACAGTGGGCAGTAGATATTCTAAAAAAAAGGGCAGCTTGCGCTGCCCTTTTGATTCGAAGGCAAAAGCCTTATCACATACTAAGCAACATCGAGTTGCAGACGTGCGTAAGGACCTTGCAATGCGAAGTTGGAGCTATCAATGCTACCGTCCTCGCACGTTTGTGCAACGGCATTGAAATAGTTAACTGCCTGCCAACCTGCTTCTACACCCATAGCCATGTTGGAGTTAAAGTCATAGGTATAATTTAAACCTAAACGACCATCCAATTCAGGAACTACACGAGTGCTGGAATCCTGATTAATGGAGTACGGAGCAGAAGTATTAGTTGTATAATCAGTTGTCACATAATCCAAAGTCGGATTAGAACTACCAATCAGCGCGGACAAGCCTAAACGGCCTCGTATGGAAAAACCTTGACCCAAATTGATTTGAGCATCAGAACCAAAACGCGGACCTATACCGCTGAAAGTACCTTCTTGAATGCCCGTTGTAGCGCCTAGGGCCTTATTATCAGCATCAAAGTAAGTATAACCAGCCGTGTTTTTCACATCAATAGTCGCGTAACGTACGCCCACAAACGGATGTAAACGTATACGTTGACCCACATCCAATTTTTGGCCAAATACTAAATCGCCAGCGTCGTAACTGGTATCGGTTTTTCCTTCAACACCGAGCGGAAGTGCCACAGCACTATTACTATCTGAACCATGGAAACCTTCATAAGCCAGGGTCACATCACGACCATTACCAGGGAATGCGTAAGTTACATCAGCACCAAACCACCAATGGTAGCTTTGATCAACAGTTTGATAATTCGTAGCACTATCTGTACTGGTGTGAAAGTATGTAAAATCATTGCTCACTGGTTGTAATAAAACAGCGTTTACACCAAAGGACCACATGCCGGATTGATCCGGTGCCGTCACATTGATGTCGTTAGAAACAGGCATAGGTGTAGTGTCAACGGCACCTGCGTATGCAGAAGCGCTGGCCAAACCCAAGCCCAATAGAATTAAAGAAATTTTAGTCTTCATGTTTACAATCATCCTCATTAAAGTTAAACAAACCACAAAACCTATTGTAGAGCTTTTTCAACGTTTTGCAAGGGGTTATTTCAGAAAACGTTAACTTTTTGTGAAATATTTTACGAAAGAGAGAGAAACAGCACTTCCTCTGTTTATAATTTTTACTATTTCCACTTAATCCAAATGAATCAACTGCTTTGCCAAATCAGTTTGACTTAAAATCAAGCAACCGCTAGATAGTACTCATATTATAAGCAGAACATTTATTTTGCAAGTATAGCGCGTATACGCCACGATGTCCAAACTTCTAAAATTTAGATTGATCATGCTAAGATCTAGAGAGCTTATACAATATACCTTTAACAAAGGTCATAATTGATCTTGTGACCCCACATATTATATGGATGGCAAATTGCAAAATGATACCGTTACCACCCCTTATCGTCATCACTGGCCCTACCGCGAGTGGCAAGTCGGCATTGGCATTAACGCTGTGCACGCAATTCAACGGTGAAATTATCAATGCCGACTCTACACTGATTTATTGCCATTTAAATATAGGAACGGCCAAACCCACACCTGCAGAATTAAAAGCCGTGCCACACCATTTAATTAATATACTAAACCCAGAAACCCCTTTTTCTGCTGGCCAATTTTGTACAGAAGCTGAAAAAGCAATTGGGGACATTGAACAACGCCAGCATATTCCTTTTTTAGTGGGTGGAACGATGCTTTATTTAAAAGCATTATTATATGGTTTATCGAACTTACCCACAGCTTCAACCGAAATACGTGAGGCCATTAGCAAAGATGCAGAAAAATACGGTTGGAATACTTTACATGAACGTTTAAAACAAGTCGATCCCAAAGCCGCCGCGCGCATACATGTCAATGACCCACAGCGCCTACAACGCGCCTTAGAAATTTATTATTTAACGGGACAAGCGCAGAGTGATTTATTCGAAGGCCCTAAACAAGGATTGATGCAACAGTCACATCGCGTGTTAATCCTTGCCGTTGTACCGGAAGATCGCGCTGTTCTACACCAACGCATTGCTGAGCGTTTTGATGCTATGCTACGAGCAGGTTTTGTAGATGAAGTAGCTGCTTTGAAAAAATGTCCGGCACTACACGCCACTTTGCCTTCGATGCGCGCTGTAGGGTATAGACAAGTATGGCAATACTTAGAGGGTGAATATGATTATGACACGATGCGCGACAAAGCCATTGCTGCGACTAGACAATTAGCCAAAAGACAATTGACCTGGCTTAGACAATGGCCAGAAGTACAATATTTTGATCCTACCAAAAGTAACTTTTTAACAACAGTAAAATATTGTATTCTGGACTTTTTGAATTACTACTCGTAACCCACCGTTACTACTCTTTGTACATCTTCCAATTGTACCCAGCGTATACTCTGATTTGCATCCAATAGATACCCTGCTTCTAGCCATAATCTATATATCCCCTCTAGGCTCATTTTCTTAAAATAATCCGGGGGTAAAGCCATGTGATCGCTCAAGGCCGCTAGCCACGGTGTATGATTATTTTCCTCAGCAAGACTGGCTGCTAAAAAAGCAGTAAAAACAGCGCTATTTAAGCAATCTTTTAATAAGGCGGGTAATTGCCGTACCGTTAATACGCCGTCTTCCCAATCAAAATGAATGCCTAAAACAGCTAATTTTCTTTGCATCAATAATCTGGTCGTAGCGTCACAACCGCTAAAAGGATAAATCTGTGGCAACAACAACCATTGTGCCTTTAAGGGCTCCCCCTGCCAGGCACGTAAGGCTTTGGCATACACATTTTTTTGATAGAGCTTATGTAGATCTAACCAGCCCACATGTTCATCGCGTTTTAACAGCGCATACTGTTGATAAAATATGCCTAGAATGGTATCTCTGGCATGTGGATTATTGTTTTCTAAACTTAGGTTCACAGCAGAATAAGGTGCACGGGGTGCATTCACCTGTGGCATATAAGCGGCTACCCTGGTGTGACTTTCCACGAGAGGCGTGTCGGGCGCTGAGCTTTCACTTCCCCCCACACTATTTTCTAACCAAGGCTCCCCATCGACAGCCATTTTGACACTGAGCGCATCTTGCAAAGCATTGCGCAAAGTCATCGCTAGCCATTCGTGTACCAAGCGACTGTCGGTAAAACGTACTTCTTGCTTGGTAGGATGCACATTGACGTCGATCACCTCGGGAGCAATCGTCAAATACAATACATAACAAGGATAACGTCCTTCTTCTATGCTGTCTAAGTAAGAAGAGCGTATGGCGTGGCTCAATACCTTATCTTTGACTACACGGCCATTAATGTAAATATATTGTAAGTCGCTTTGGCTGCGGTTAAACGCTGGCAAACCCAGCCAACCCCATAATTGCATGCCTTCATAGCTGCTGTCGATGCGCAGCGCGTTTTTTAAAAAAGGATTGCCACACACGGCAGCTAAGCGTTTATCTTGTTCTATCTCATTTTTGCCGGCACGGACTTGCGCCACTAAGCGTTGATTATGACGCAATACAAAGCCCACATCAAAAGTAGACAGCATGATCCGTTTAACCATTTCTTCTAACGCTAGGTATTCCGTTTTTTCGGAGCGCAAGAACTTGCGTCTAACGGGTGCATAGCAAAACAATTCGCTGACTTCCACTGTCGTGCCGCGCGGATGTGCCGCGGGTTCTAGTGTGTATTCTTGGCTATCTGCTGCGCGATATAATTTCCACGCAGTCTGCTCGTCCTCGGCTAAAGAGGTAATCGCCAGATGCGCTATGCTATCTATACTCGCCAACGCTTCACCGCGAAAACCTAGAGTGTTGATCAGCTCTAAATCGCGTGCTGTTTTTATTTTACTGGTAGCATGACGTTCTGGCGCCAAAACCAAATCGTCTTTACCCATGCCCGTACCATCATCGCGCACGCGTATCAATTGCAAGCCGCCTTTCTCAATATCAATTTGAATGCGTCTAGCCTTAGCGTCTAAGCTATTCTCCAATAATTCTTTCACTACCGATGCTGGCCGTTCAATGACTTCGCCCGCGGCAATCAAATTTGCCACCATAGGTGGTAATCTATAAATTTGTCTAGTGACCATACTCAACTCTCCCTTTTTTGTGCTTTCACTTCGGCTGAAACCCATGTGCCTTCAAGCGGTTGCTGATAAAAATAAGCAATCACTCCTTTTAAAATGGCCCTTGCCACTCTTTGTTGATATTGCACCTCACGCAATTTCAATTCTTCGTTGCTATTGGATAAGAAACCGGTTTCCACCAAAACAGAAGGAATATCAGGCGATTTTAATACCACAAAACGCGCTTGTTCCACGCCTACGTGATGCAAAGGCGTGAATAGACCCATTTGCGCTAGTATGTCATCGCCTAGTTTTAAACTGGAACTGATGGTAGCGGTTTGCGACAAGTCAATTAAAACCGATCGCAGCATATCATTCTTATCGCTTAAATCTACGCCACCTAATTCGGAATAGTTTTCCTTGGCTGCCAACCAACGCGCCGCTTCACTACTCGCCCCTTTTAAAGACAAGGCATACACTGAAGCACCGTGCGATTGTGCATTTTGATAAGCATCCGCATGCACGGCAATAAAAATATCCGCCTTGGCATCGCGTGCTTTTTGTAAACGCTGTCTTAATGTTAAATAATAATCGCCGCTGCGCGTCATCACGGCACGCATCCCGGGTGTGGCATTAATATCTTCATATAAATCTTGAGAAATACCCAATACCACATTTTTTTCCTTGCTGCCTCTAGGGCCTGAAGCGCCTGGATCCTTACCGCCATGACCCGCGTCGATCACAACCACTATTTTGCGCATACCTTGCGGCGCTGTTTTAATCACAGTGGCAGTCGCATTTCTATTGGCAGTCGCCTCAGTCACCGGATATGGGTTGTCAGATATTTTATTTGTATTGCTGGTGGTCACTGCGGACTGTTGCACTTTGGGATTTTTACTTTTTAACTCAAATACCACTGTTTTAGAATCGGCCATAGATTCGCTGGCCTTGACATCGCTGTTGAGATCGAACACCAAACGCAATACTTGGTGCGGTTGTGAACCTTGACGCAATGCGCTGATCAACGTGCCGTTAAATGCAGAAGTATGAATGGGAATTTGTAAACGACCATTGTCTATGTCTACCACCAAACGCGTGGGATGATCCAGAATAAAATAGCGAACCTTAGGTTCATCGGCAAAAATCAGCTTCACATCGGTAGTATGGGTGTCCACACTGCGCACTTGTATATCGTTAAGGGGTAATATAGGGTCGGCAAAACCTAGTGTAGTCATTAAACACAATAGAAAAATGATCAATCTTTTTTGATAATACACTCTTTTACCCCAATAGGTACTGGATATACTCACAGCATTTGACTTTTAGGCGAGGCGGCCTAGCCCTCGAACACAAGCAGCGTATGTATTCATACATGCCTTGTGTGAGATGGGCGTAGGCAACAAAGCCTAAAAGTCAAAGGCGAAAAGTATATTTACCCCACTTGTTCTAAAACCCGTTTACCGCGCGTACTATGGGCAACACAGGTAATGGATCGGCCACATTCATGGTAAGAGAGTGTACAGAATATATCAGCCTCAAGCAACACGCCTAAACCTTTTTCTGGCCACTCGACGATCACAATAGCATCGTCACTAAAATAGTCTTCTAATCCTACATAGTGCAATTCTTGGGCTGATTGTAATCGGTATAAATCGAAATGGTGGATCAGCGTGTTCTTTACGGTATAGGTTTCCACCAGCGCATAGGTAGGGCTTTTAACCACATCCAACACCGTTAATTGCCGCAACAAGCAACGCACCAAGGTGGTTTTGCCTACGCCCAATTCACCCGATAAATAAAGACGAAGACCAGGCGTTATCGCTTTGGCCAATACATCGGCCAAGAATATCCACTCGTTTTCATCTTTAATAATACGTTCCATATCTACTCTTAAATGATGGTTTGTAAATAAGGCCGCAAATCGCTGGCCAATAGGCTGCGTATGCCGCTGCTCGCGGCTTTTTCACCGGCATACGCATGCGCATAAACCCCTAAGGGCGCAGCATCGGCCAAAGATAATCCTTGAGCCACTAAAGCAGCTAAAACACCCGTTAATACATCGCCCATGCCTGCCGTCGCCATAGCCGGATGACCCGCACTACACACAAAAACTTGTTCCCGTGTATTGATAATCAAGCTGCCTGCCCCTTTTAAAATCACATTGCCACCATAACGATGTTGTAATTGCTTTAAGGCATGCAAGCGATCCGCTTGTATCTCATGCACACTCATATTCAATAAGCGTGCAGCTTCTCCTGGATGTGGGGTTAATAACCACCGTTGATTTTCTCTAGGCTGTAATGCCAGAAGGTTCAGCGCATCCGCATCCACTATCACCGGCAAGGTGGTTTTCAATGCTGCTTGAAACAAAGCCTCTGACCATGCCGATTGCCCTAAACCTGGGCCTAATACAACCACAGTCGCGCGCGCTAATAAAGGTTTTAATTGCTTAACGTCTTCTATGCCGCATACCAAAGCTTCCGGTCTACGCGCAGTCACCGCTAAGAGATGCTGTGGTCGTGTGGCAACAGTCACCAAACCAGCACCTGCTGCAAAAGCTGCATCGGCAGCTAAAATAGGCGCTCCAGGCATGCCCTCATCGCCTCCTATGACCAATACGTGGCCAAAATCACCTTTGTGCGCATGCCCTTTGCGTGGCGCTAATAAGGGTTTTTGTGTGTCATAGTTTAAACGCATCAAAGTAGGGGTTAGGTTTTGATAAATGCTTTCTGGCAATTCTAAATTATCACAACGCAACTTACCGCAATAACTAGGTGCCACGCCGGTTAATAAACCTACTTTTAAACCGATAAAAGTAATGGTCGCACTGGCGCAAACTGCAACTCCCATGACCGCCCCACGTGCACTGTCTAAGCCCGAAGGACAATCTAGACTTAATATAGGCGTACCTTGTTGATTCAACTTTTGGATGGTGGCGCGATATAAACCTTCTACCTCGCGTTGTAGGCCTATCCCCAATAAAGCATCCACCCACAGATCGGTTTTAGGCCAAGCGCTTTGTGTCAACGGAAAATGTTTGATCGATGATGCTAAACAAGCTTTTTGATAAAAGGCAGCGGGATCTTTGTGAATAATGGTGGAGCCCTCGTCCCCGATAAATACGGTGTATCCTGACTTTTGTGCTAATACGGCCAGTGCATAACCATCACCACCATTATTGCCGCAACCACAAATTATGCCTATGGTTCTCGCGTGAGGCCATAGTTCCTGTAGATATTTTAAAGCCGCATGCGCTGCACGCTCCATTAAATTGGGTGCTGGAATATTTTGTACTTTCGACGCCAATTTCTCTAAAGCATAAATATCTTGAGGGTGGTAGACCCGCGTATTTAAACTATCCATTTTCTTTCCTTATTCTAACGTAACTGCTCTTTCTGCCTGCTCCCATCATTGCGAGCAGTGAGTTTTTAATAATTGCTCAATTAATACCATATGCTTAGCTACGGCGCCCTGGTTCTGCTGCACCACTTGTTGCCCATTATGGCCTAGTTGAGCACGCAGGGTGCTATCTTGCAATAAGGCCAATACCATCATAGCCAAAGACTGTTCATCGTTGACTACACGCAAGGCATCGGCTTGCTGCAATAATTTAAAAATCTCATGGAAATTAAAAATATGTGGCCCGGTGATAATAGGCAAACCCAACATCGCTGGCTCTAATAAATTATGACCACCAGTAGAAATTAAACTACCGCCTACAAAAGCAACATCGGCGGCACCGTAATAGGCTATCAATTCGCCCATGCTATCGCCTACTATAATGTGCGTGTTTTCAGAAACATCTTCATCTAGGCTACGCAGCGTAACGTTCAAGCCCTGTTTCTTAGCCAAGACCGACACCTTAGAGAAACGTTCTGGATGCCTAGGCACCCACAGCAGCAATGCATGGGGCAATTGTTTTAACACCAATTGAGCCGCTTTTAAAACGATTTCTTCTTCACCCTCATGCGTACTTGCTGCGATCCAGATAGGCCGCATGGCACCAAAACGTTGACGAAATAAATGCGCTTGTTGAATACTGCTTTCTGACACCGTCATATCAAACTTAACCGAGCCGGTTATTACCAATTGTTGTGCTGCGGCGCCTACAGCAGCGAAACGCTCCGCATCGTCTTTGGTTTGCGCGGCAATGTAATGAAAAGCTTTCAAAATATCTTTCATCCAAAAAGCGATTTTTTGATAGCCGCGTAAAGAGCGTGCGGATAAGCGCGCATTCGCTAATAATGCTGGTAATTGGTGTTGTTCACAGACAGCAAGCAAATTAGGCCATAATTCGGTTTCCATAACGATCAAAATTTTTGGTTTTTTGTTGTTTAAAAAGCGATTGATGGCTTGTGGTAAATCATAGGGCACAAAACAGTGTTGTACACCGTCATCAAATAATGCAGCAACGCGTTCGGCACCCGTAACCGTCATGGTAGTGATCACAATGGGATAATGCGGGTAGTTTGCTTTTAGCTTTTTAACCAAGGGCACAGCCGCTATCACCTCGCCCACCGACACCGCATGCAGCCAAATGCCGCCTTGATTGCGCGTATCGCAATAGCCAAAACGCTCTTTTAAGCGCGAAACTTTTTGCTTGCGTACATAGGACTTCCAGAATAAGCGCAGTACGACTAAAGGCATAATTAAATAAGCAATAAACGTATAAATCGTGCGCACACATACCCCCTCTTTTTTAATTTGGTGTTTTCAACCATTCTATCACTACGGCGGCTGCTAAACAAAGAAAGAAACGCTATAATTAATGATAGACCATTCATTGTGGGGTAAAACCATGAGCCTTTATAAACACATTTTGCTAGCTACGGATTTAAGCGTCGACAGCGCCGTAGTCTCCAAAAAGGCCGCCGCACTGGCCAAATTGCACCATGCTAAACTCAGCATCGTCCACATAGTAGAATACGTACCACCTTTTTATGGTGTGTGTGAAGTTGCCATTGATATAGAACTAGACACCGAACAAAAATTAGAGCATGAAGCACATAAAAAAATAAGAGTGCTCGCACAAGAATTGGGTCTGGAAAAACCTTCGATCTGGGTACTTTCTGGCGATAAACACGAAGAAATTGTTCCTCTGGTTAAAAAACACCATATCGATTTAATTGTGGCCGGTAGCCATAACCATCATTCTATGCATTTATTATTTGGCGGCTCTTTGCCCGAAATAATGTTACATGATCTATCATGTGATATCATCGTGATTAATCTAGGACCGTTGTAAATGGCTACTTATGCTATAGGCGACGTGCAAGGCTGTTATAAAACACTGTGCTATTTGTTAAAAGTCATTGCGTTCGATCCTAAACACGATCATTTATGGTTAGTAGGAGATGTGGTTAATCGTGGTCTAGGCTCTTTAGCCGTGCTGAATTTTTTATACCACATTCAAGATCGTGTCACGATTGTTTTAGGCAATCACGATTTGCATTTACTCGCTGTTTTTGCCGGAACCACCTCATTAAATCCAGAAGATACCTTCATGGATATATTGGAGCACGATAATGCGGATACATTATGCACCTGGCTTAGGAAACGACCCTTATTGCACTATGATAATCAATTCAATGCGCTAATGACCCATGCTGGGCTTTATCCGTTGTGGGATTTAAAAACGGCACAACTTTTAGCAAAAGAAGTAGAAACCGTATTACGTAGTGATAATTACAAATCTTTTTTAAATGTTTTATATGGAAATGAACCCAGTTTATGGCATGAGACTTTAAAGAGTGATGATCGCGCGCGCTTTATCATCAATGCCTTCACGCGTATGAGGGTGATGAACAGCAATGGTAATTTAGAATTAGACTACAAAGGCAGTATTGAAGATTGCCCCCCAGGACGGATGCCTTGGTTCAAATTGCCATCGTTGTTGGATCGCAATACACGTATCATCTTCGGCCATTGGGCACAGTGTGTATTACCTATCCCTTACCAGAATGTATATCTGCTCGATACAGGCTGTGCTTGGGGAAGACAACTAACGGCGCTGCGCTTGGAAGATGACAAAGTGTTTACGGTAGAGAATCACGAATAACGGAACAGTGTTAACTGTTTGTTTTTAACAAAAATAATCTTTACTATACCCATCGCCAATGAAGATGCGAGAGCTATAACTCTCTCTTATTGAGTTCTGAGGAAGTGGGCTCAAAGCCGCCATTGCCGTTGTGTCAAACACGCCGTCAATACGTCCGCGCGGCGTCCATGCGCTTACGGTTTGACACAGATGAAGGCTGCGGAACATTTATTGCGACAGCAACCGTAGCTGCTTGGCGACGCGTATATCAATATTCATCCCATTATTTACCGATCGGCTCTACGTAGCCCGAATCCTTTGAGCCATCTGAATCGTTATCTTTCTCTTGTGATCCAGCATGGCCCGCTTCGTGGTGAAATAGGCCGCTGTGATTTGGAGACAACCTATGGGGCTCTACCGTCTTATTTGAGCTGCTTACACGGTTATTACTGTTAGCAGATTGTACTACCACTTGATTCGCTATGCTCGCTGCCGTATTAAATACCCGATCCACATTCTCATTTTCTTTCTTACTGGAACGTATAACCCGCTTTGCTCTGGCGGCAATGGAACTGGAGGTTATTAAACCTACGGCTGAATCTTTAATAGTGGGCGATACGGCAGATGCAATACTAGCCGCTAAGATAGGTGTGGCCGCCACACCGCCCGTTCCCACTACTAATACCAACGCCAAGGACATCCCCACCCCCATCAATACACGATGCGCCCATTTCTTTTTAGGGGAAGCGATATTGGCGTTATCTAGTCTAAGTTGTTCCCATTCTTCCTCTTTATGTACTGGTTTGAATTGCGACAACTTCGGCCCCGCAAGATAGCTTATAGAATTGGCCAATTCTAGATTGACCTTGTGCAAGGTCTCTGCCGAACCTTGATGACCCACCAAGCCACTTTTATACACTTCATTCATCTCTGCGCGTAACTGCGTCATTTGAGCCACTACAGGATCTTCTTCATCTTCCCCCAAGAATTTCACATACAGTTCCATAATCTGCTTATTGGATTCTAAGGCTTCTACATAGGCTTTGCCATATTCTTTCGCGTTACTTTTCTCTTCATAACGCTGTGCTCTACCTACCAGGCTTTTCTTAGCATCACCGCTGTTTTGCGCTCCAAAAATAGTGGCCAGATAAACTTCTAGATCTGCGGATACAGTATCAGTACTGCCACTATGATTTTCAAAAAAATGGTGAATCAAATTTTGGCGCAAGCTTATCAAGTAGGTAGGGATATTTCGTTCTTCATCTTTTTTACGGTAGGAAAAAGCATATTGTACATACATCGCTTCTTTTCTTAAATTATGTGCTAATGCTGCGGATTGCGCTACAGTAGATAAACGCTCTTTGAGTTCCTCAAAATCTTCCGATTGCATATCTCCCACATGCGAATTCACATTCTCTATATATGTTTTCAATGCAACCGAGGTATCAAAAACCTCAGCAAACTCTCTAGCAGGGGTGCTAGCAACATTATTATGATGCATTTTCAGGAATTCATTCATTTTTGTCTCCAATGAATCATGGATTGCAGCGATTTCCTGTAAGAGCGGCATTCTTTCCGTTACATCGCCGCTGCTCATTACTGCTAATGTATGTTTACAACTGCGTAGGCCTGCTTGAAAACCTTCATTCAATAAACTCTTAGCGTAATGTGGATAGAAATGCTCTACCATTCCTGGTTTAGCCTCTGCATGCTGCAACCATGTCCTTAACCTTAAAGCTTCCGCTTCTAGCGCATGCGGTAAAAAGCCTACATCTTGAATAACTGTTTTGGCATCGGTTACTTCTAGCAGGAAAGTTTGCAGCGTTTATAGTTCTGCATAAAATTAGAGTCTGAATTGAACTGTTCATTGTGCTTTTTATAGCGTTCCATACTATCTTGTAGCATCGATTTAGCCTTTATATACATCCATTCCTGCGGGCTGATAGCCTTTAATGCATTTAATTGAACAGCAGCTTCTTTGACCGAGATACGTTCCTTAGGGTTTGTTTTTAATAAAGCAGTACATAATCCTTGCAGCGCCCGCCCTTCTGTGCCTTGAAACACAGCTGCGCTATAATCGAATTCACCGGTTGCCTTATACTGTTGCAACCGTTCAAGCGCTTTTGCTCTAGCTTCTTTGCGCTCCGCACTATTTTCACCTTCCAAAATGATGGTTAAGCCTGTGAGAAAATCGTATAAAGCTAACCCACTTGATAGGACATAAATTTGTCCATATCAAAAGGTATATTGCGCCAAATATTGCTGACTGCAGCCGCTTTTGTTTTTTTATCTGCTAATTTTTCGGATCGGCCTTCATAAAACTCACCATTATGTCCAAGAACGCTGTAGTGGTGCGTTGCTTTATCATAATAGATTTCACCTACTTTATGTTCATTACGATTGGGCAGCGGAGAACGCGCAACTAATTCATAGTCCACATCCCATTCAGGTGGTGTGTACTGTGCCGTAGCAGAACATATAACGTCACTTCTTTTCAGCTGACGCAGGTCAGTGCCTGTTGTACAGCAAATAACGGATTTTAAGTCAGAGATTTTAACCTGATACGAGCCTGTATCGTTCTTTTCGGCTAGAAAGTTAGATAACTTAATATCGGTTAAATAAGCGTTCTCATCTATTAACCTGGAGCAGAAATCCGTGACCTGTGATAATACCTCACACGATTGTTTTTGAATGAATAGCATATCTTCGGCAGACATGCCCTTTCTTATTTTTTGTAAACTACCTTGGGAGCAATATTCGACAAGTGTTAGAGTATAATCTCCCAGAGTAGCGTCATGACCAATTAGAGTATCATATTCCTGTGTAAAATACTCGGACACAGGCGTCTTTTTTAAATTTTCAATGTCATTTAAATTACGTGGCCTATCTTTAGTAGCTCTTAAGATAAGCATCTCCCCACTGATCTTACTTTCCAACGTCCAAGTAATATTATTTCCTGCGGTCAAATATTTAAGCTTATAAACATCTAGCAGGGTAGGTGCCAATGCTTCTAATTGTTCTTTGGTTCTTGCCCCCTTTTGAATCCATTCTTGTTTTTTAAGATGGGCGGCTTTTGAGCAATCCCTACAGAACGTGCCGCGGAATATTGTAGAGGCGGTTCGTGAATCGCCCTTTGGAATAGACGCAAACGTTTAAGAATCTGCTGTTACTAAACCGCTGTCGCCGATCCAGCTGGGTGGAACTACACCCACCGCAGTACGGGTATCGTCGAAACTGACATATTCCCAGGCCGAAGTTTGTTGCAGCAATTTACGCACCAACTGATTATTTAAACCATGGCCGGATTTAAATCCCCTAAAAGCACCTATTAAATTAGCGCCCAATAAATATAAATCGCCGATCGCATCTAAGGCTTTATGGCGCACAAATTCATCGCGATAACGCAAACCATCTTCATTTAAAACGCGATATTCATCGACCACAACAGCATTTTCCAAGCTACCTCCTAAAGCTAGGTTTCTAGAACGTAGATATTCATAATCGGACACAAAGCCATAAGTACGTGCACGACTGACTTCGCGGCTATAAGAGTTTTGTGAAAAATCGATGGAGATGATCTGATCTTGAGGCTTAAATAAAGGGTGTTTGTATTCAATTTCAAAATCGACCCTAAAACCATCGAAGGGTTCTAGGCTGGCATATTTATAATCTTTGCTGCCAGACTGCCCTTCTTCTATAGACACCTTTTCCTTGATTCGTATAAACTTTTTAGCTGCATTTTGTGACTCTATGCCAGCCGATTGTATAAGGAACACAAAAGGGGCAGAACTGCCATCCATAATGGGTAATTCAGGCGCGGTGACTTCAACATACACATTGTCTATACCCAGACCAGCCAAAGCGGACATGAGGTGTTCGACTGTAGAAATACGCACATTGCCCTGCACCAAAGTGGTGGCCAACATGGTATCACCGACGGTTTCAGCCTTTGCTGGAAAAACAACCACCGGGTCTAGATCGGTGCGTATAAAGACTATACCGGTATGAACTGGAGCAGGTCGCAACGTTAAATAGATTTTCTTGCCCGTGTGCAAACCCACACCCGTGGCTCGAATAATATGTTTTAATGTTCTCTGCTTTATCATATTTATGTTTTCCAGCATTAATTAGTAAAATTAATTTGATTCTATCATGTTTTCTATTAATTTCAAAGTACATATCTGTTAGTCGAAAGTACAGCGTGCCCCATACCAGAAAGAAAGAGCGACTTACAGCCGCCCTTCTAAAATAACCCTGAATTAGTTAACTTCTTCAGGCTTACGTAAAAATGCGGGGATGTCTAAATAATCAGCTGGATCGCGTTGTTTGGACTCGGCTGCGGGCTGTTGTACTCCAACAGGGGCATTATTGGTTACAGGTTTACGCATTGGACTAGCAGCAGCATTAGGGTTGTTAAATGCGGCTGCCTTTTGCCGCAATATAGCGGGGCGATCTAACCTATTATAATCGACGCTACCGTCGTTACGTAAATGTTGATAATAGTTCATTGCCGTATTGCTTTGCACTGCGTGGCCGCGCGCATCAGAGCCCATACCGCGCTCGTCACGGCCGCCACCCAAACCAGTGACCACTAAGGTCACGCGCATTTCATCTTTCATTTCTGGGTCGATAACGGTGCCCACCACCACAGTTGCGTTTTCACAGGTAAAGTCTTTAACCGCTTCACCCACTTCTTCGAATTCACCAATCGACATATCCAAACCCGCGGTGATATTGACCAATACCCCTTTAGCGCCTTGTAAATGCACATCTTCCAACAAGGGGCTGGAGATAGCGGCTTCTGCCGCCTGTCTAGCACGATTATCCCCAGTGCCTATACCCGTGCCCATCATCGCCATACCATTGGCTGACATCACGGTGCGTACATCGGCAAAGTCTACGTTGATTAAACCCGGGCGTGTGATCAATTCAGAAATGCCCTGCACCGCGCCAAATAATACGTTGTTAGCCGCTTTAAAAGCGTTCAGCAGCGTCATGTTCTTGCCTAACACGCTCAGCAATTTGTTGTTAGGAATAATGATCAAGGAATCCACATTAGGATACAGTTGTTGTATGCCTTCTTCAGCGATTTGCGCGCGTTGCTTGCCTTCAAACATAAAAGGTCTGGTTACCACAGCAACGGTTAAAATACCCATTTCTTTTGCTAAACGGGCAATAACAGGTGCAGCGCCCGTACCGGTACCACCGCCCATACCCGCCGTGATAAACACTAAGTCGGTATCCGCTAAGAATTCGCGTATTTGCTCACTGTCTTCTTCAGCCGCTTGTCGGCCTATAGCAGGATCGGCACCTGCGCCTAAACCCTTCGTAATTTGATCACCCAATTGTATGGTACGCGTTCTGCAATCTATTAGTGCTTGCGCATCGGTATTGGCACACGCAAATTCCACTCCCTCTAGATGGCTATCTAACATAGATTTCACGGCATTACCGCCACCACCGCCTACACCAATTACGCGGATTACAGCTCCATGCGCACTTTTATTATCTGTAGCAAACATTATATTTTATTCCTCATGTAGTTAGTCATCATTTTCTATAAATTACCTTGAAACCATTGACGCATACGCGACCACACAGTGCTATTGCTGGAATGTATAGTATCGGTTTGTCCCGACAATTGTCGTCTATAACCATGCACCAACAAACCCACACTGGTAGCATAAATAGGATTATGCGTCACATCTGGCAAACCGCTGATATTTTGCGGCAATCCCAAACGTACCGGCAGCTGAAAAATCGATTCGGCTAAATCCAATGCGCCTTGAATTTTAGCGCCGCCGCCCGTTAATACCATGCCTGCAGCCAGCAAATGTTCTAAGCCGCTGCGTCGCAATTCGGCCTGTATCAATGAAAAAATTTCGTCATAACGCGGTTCTATTACTTCCGCTAGACTACGACGTGATAAATGACGGCCACCGCGCTCGCCTACCGTAGGTACTTCGATGAGATCGTTGGCATTGGCAAAACTCGCCATAGCACAACCGTATTTAATTTTGATGGCTTCAGCTGCTTTAGTAGGCGTACGCAACGCCAAAGCGATATCATTAGTGACTTGATCACCCGCGATGGGAATAACTGCCGTGTATCGTATTGCACCATCGCTGAAGATAGCAATATCGGTAGTACCTCCGCCTATATCCACCAAACACACACCCAATTCTCTTTCATCTTCCGTCAGTACCGCATCGCTAGAAGCCAATTGTTCTAAAATGATATCGGCCACTTCTAAATTACAACGACGCACACATTTCACAATATTTTGCGCCGCCGAAACCGAGCCTGTGACCATATGCACTCTAGATTCTAAACGCACTCCAGACATGCCTATGGGTTCACGTATGCCTTCTTGGTTATCGATGATAAATTCTTGCGGCAACACGTGTATGATTTGCTGATCAGCCGGAATGGCCACTGCTTTAGCGGCATCAATGACGCGCTCTACATCCGAGGACATGACTTCGCGGCTGCGAATAGCGACTATCCCGTGGGAATTCATGCCACGTATGTGACTACCGGCAATGCCTACGAACACTGCATTAACTTTACAGCCCGCCATTAATTCGGCTTCGTCCACTGCTCTTTGTATGGATTGTACAGTTGACTCTATATTGACCACAACACCACGCTTTAAACCGCGCGAGGCTGCTGTGCCAAAACCGATAACTTCGATTACACCTTCCGCGTTAACTTCTCCAACTATAGCCACAATTTTGGTTGTGCCTATGTCTAGTCCGACAATCAATTTAGATTCTTTGGGTTTGGGCATTCCGATTATTCTCCGCCTTAAGCAACTCGCTCATAATTGTCCATTAGAATAACAAAACTTCAGGTAAAAAACTAGCTTGTTTTGCTATTTTTAGCCCGGGGTGCTGGTGCTCACTTTACTAGGATCACGCCAGCCCACTGCCATACCATTCTCATAGCGCAGATCCACATAGGCAATGCCATTTGCTTTGTCTACTAATTCAAGAGGATAAGCTCTAACGAAACGGTGGACGCGTTGCTGAAAATCTTTATCGCCCACATTTAAAATAATTCCATTGTTTAAAATCACTACATATTCTCCTTCCTTGGTTTCACTTAATGATTGGACGCTTAAGGCTGCTGTGGCTAAATCAGCTTTAAAGGCATAATACAATTCTAATACGGCAGGGGCGTCATTTTGGGTGCTGCTTAATTGTGGTAAAGGCGTTGTACTGAGTGGAGTGATTGGTTGATAGACAACACCATTGTCTAACAAATATGCATTTTTATTCCATCTAGCCACCGTATCATGTATGCTAAGTTTAATTCGTATATTATTTGGCCAGATTTTTTCGACTGCAGCCGCTTCTATCCACGGTAATTGCAATAGGTCAGATTGAATACCGTTGACATGCGCACGAAAAAATCCGTGGCGCAAATGCGGCGACACGGCAATACGAATGGCCTCTTCGTCTATAGCTACATTGCCATGTTGAACGATGACGTGGCGCACGGGGAATTTGGGCAACACAAAAAAGTAAATGACCACACCCAGGATGCAGGTACCGAGTATGACCAGACTCAGACCACGTTTTAATACAGGTTTCGCTTTTCTTGAACTTTTCTTAACCGCACCGACCTTACTACGGCGCCACTGACGCTTATCGTCACCCCATTTCATCTTGTCACCCTAGGATTGAACTTGAAAGGAAGTATATACTAAACGCACTCGGAAATGCGATTTGTACTAGGAGGGATATCAGGGCAAGATCATCTAATCTATGACCAGTTTTAGATTAATTTAACCTCAGCTCGGGATAAGGAAAAGATGTAAGAGTTTGAAATAATTGAAGAAGAGATCGGCATTTGTTATATTTTGTCCATAAGATCTAACAAATTTTAAGGATGCAAGATGATAACAACGCC